>NZ_QRHM01000008.1:0-108153 GCF_003470325.1 Collinsella sp. AM24-1
GGGGACACATGTATGTCAATCCTGGTCTAACAGAGCCTTAAGTAATCCGAAAGCGACGGGGCGGCAAAGTCGTGTTCCTTGATATAGCCATCGATACTTGGCGCATCAAGAAGCTCGTTGAGCAACTCGTCCGTCAGCTTTTTATCGGGCACGCGGCCTCACCTCCAAACGACCCAACGGCATCAACACGCTAAGCAAGCACCCAGCTAGCAGTCACGGTCTTTTCGAGCATGTTGGCAAAATACAGGGCCTTCTTGATGTCGCCGTCAAAGTAAATATTGCCCGCAACGGAGCCGCCGGCGGCAAGGGTGCCAGACTGCAGCTCGTCAGAGCCTTCGCTGTAATAGCCTTGGTTCTGCTGGGCGCCGTTGGCGTCCTCGCCCTTCCAGTCGTAGACATTGTAATCCGCGCCCTCATCGCCATTGTTGACGTACGTGACGTGAATGCCCGTCATGGTCGAACCGTCAAAATTAGTAAGCCCGGTCTGCACGGAATCGACAGTAACGGAAAGACCGGCAGCCGTGGTAACAGACGTGCCGACGGCCAGGTCGGTCGTAGGCTGCTCTTCCTTTTTCGACTCCTCCTTCTTATCTGCGTCGCCGGCGTCCTCGGTGACGGTCGTCTTATCGCTACCGCAACCGGCAAGAAGACTGGCAGTCCCCAAGGCAACAGTGGCGAATGCGCCAAGTGCAGCGCGACGGCTCAGCAGCACTTCGTTTTCGAGCTTTTTCATCATGCATCCTTCCATCTATCCGGCTACCGTGCCGGCACACAGCACATCGTAGGAAGGATTAAACTTGAATTCATTAGCTGAGAGCTAAAGTTGCGGTAAACGGCCAATGCGGTTATCCGAACGCCGAGCAAACGCACTTTGCGCAACCGTCTGCTGGCAGTGCATCAACCCAACGTGACGGATTCCCCGGTAAAGGTACTCACAAGCAACAGGATAAAGAAAACTAAATAGCTGATGCTCAATAGGTAGGCGACGACTAAAAAGATGGTCCATCCAACATCGGTTTTACCATCGGCACGGCGTTGCTCGCGAGAGCGGCACAGCCAGACCGTCACGCCGATGGCCACAATCAGCAACACGAGTGCCGCTGCGGCCAGCCCGGCAAGCGCAAACATCACGCCAATGCTCACAGCGATGACCGGAAGCAGCAGCAAACCGCACCCGCATCCACCCGGACTATATACGGCTGATTGCCGACGTCGCCTCATCGTCACTCCATCACAAGCAGTCGTTTGTAGACATCGAGGCCTTTGAGCAGGATTTCCTCGTCAAAAAGCATGGTATCGGTATGCAGGGCGCTTGTAGCATAGGCGGGGCAGCCATCCGAATCACTCGGGTTGTCTTGGTCCTCTGGCACGCCCGTGCCCAGCAAGAAGAACACGCCCGGCAGATGGCGCTGATAGAACGCGAAATCCTCGGCGATTAGCAGCGGCTCATCCACGAGCTGCAATTCGGGCAGAGCGGGCGCGATTCGGGCAAACAACTCAGGGTCGTTATCGACCGGTGGATAGCCCTCGGCAAAGTCGAGATCATACGTGCAGCCCGTAGCGGCGCACGCCTCATCGAGCACGCGGCGCACGCCCTCTCGCGCGCGGTCGAACATGTCGTCCGTAAACACGCGCAGGCTACCGGCCACATGGGCCTCCCCCGCCACGGCGTTGCAGACGGTGCCGGCCTGCAGCAGGCCAAACTTACCGATACAGGGCTCATCGGCGCCCAGCTCGTCCATCAGCTCGCGCTCGGCAACCAAGAACTTGGCAGCAGCCAGCGCCGCATCGTGCGATTCCTCGACCGGTACGCCATAGGTCTTGGCGATATGGATGCTCATCCCGTGAATGTGCACATGCGTCTCGCTCGAACGCGCCAGCAGCGGACCGGGACAGCTCGCCAGCGTGCCGGCGGGGAGGTCGGGCCACACGTGAAAGCCAAAGATACGGTCGGCACCATAGCGCTCGAACACACCGCTCTCGCATACTGTCTTGGCACCACCGGTCGTCTCCTCGGCAGGCTGGAACACAAAGAGCACGTTACGCTTAATGGCACCCGGCCGCTCGCGAATCGCACGGTCGACATACGTCGCTGCGACAAGCGCCATGGCCATGTGCCCATCGTGCCCGCAAGCGTGCATCTTGCCGGGATGAGACGAGGCGAAAGCCGCGCCCGTCGCCTCCACAATGGGCAGCGCATCCATGTCGGCGCGAATCGCCGTGGCATGCGCGGCACCAACGCCAGCGTCGAAGAAAGCGCAGACGCAGCTGGGACACGGATGGGCCACCTCGCAGGCGAGCGGCGCCAACACACCCTCGATATAGGCGATCGTCTGCGGAAGATCGAAGTCGAGCTCCGGGATCCTGTGCAAGTCGCGCCGATAGCGGCGGAGTTCTTGGAGCTCGGTCATAGAGGTTCCTTTCATGGGTGCGCGTCGGTTGCCATCTATTGTGCCGCAAGATTGCCACACCCTTATTTCCAGCATATCCTTGCATTTTTTAAACGTTATATACGAATACTCTTGTTTGGTAAAGTGCAACGTGGTAGGGTCTTTACCACTTGATAGAGGCGCGGGCACGAAGAACCGCGGGCGAGCCGGCAGGCTTTGACCCCGTGGGGAGGCGAAACCCGCCGAACTGGGTTTTTCGGGCACGAACAACCTGGTGGGCCTGTAGGAAACACCCACAGGACTGTCTGCAGCAATGCGGGAGCGCTATCCGGACATTGGGTCCACGCTATGCGGATTCGATGCGCAGATGGCGCCGTCTGGATAGCGAGGTTTACGGGACATGGCATTGACCCCCAACGAGGCATATGCGGCCAAGCAGCCGTTTGTGGACAAGGAGACGCTCGAGCATATCGTCGAGCAATTCCCCACGCCGTTTCATCTATACGACGAGGCAGGCATCCGCCGCAACATGCAAGAAGTGCGCGACGCCTTTGCATGGAACCCGGGCTTTAAGGAATACTTTGCCGTCAAGGCCAACCCCAACCCGGCGCTCATCTCCATTCTCAACGAATACGGCTGCGGCTGCGATTGCTCGAGCTATACCGAGCTCATGATCGCCCGCTCGCTGGGCATCACGGGGCATGACATCATGTTCTCGTCCAACGACACGCCGGCGGCCGACTTTGAGTTCGCTGACAAGCTGGGCGCCATCGTCAACTTCGACGACATCAGCCACATCGAGTTCTTTGAGCGCGTTGCGGGGCCCATTCCCAAGGCGGTCAGCTGCCGCTTTAATCCGGGCGGCCTGTTCCAGCTCTCCAACGGCATCATGGACAACCCGGGCGACTCCAAATATGGCATGACCACCGAGCAGCTCTTCGAAGCCTTCCGCACGCTCAAGGCCAAGGGCGCCGAGCGCTTTGGCATCCACGCATTCCTTGCCAGCAACACCGTCACCAACGACTACTACCCCAAGCTCGCGCGCATCCTCTTTGAGCTTGCCGTACGCCTGGAGCGCGAGACCGGTGCACACGTCGCCTTCATCAATCTGTCCGGCGGCGTCGGTATCCCCTACCTGCCGGAGCAGCAGGCAAACGACATCCACGCCATCGGCGAGGGGGTACACGCTGCCTACGACGAGATCCTGGTTCCCGCCGGCATGAGCGACGTGGCCATCTGCACCGAGATGGGCCGCTTCATGATGGGCCCCTACGGCTGCCTGGTCACCAAGGCCATCCACGAGAAGCAGATCTACAAGGACTATATCGGCGTCGACGCAAGCGCCGTCGACCTGATCCGCCCTGCCATGTATGGCGCCTACCACCACATTACGGTGATGGGCCAGCCGGGCGGCGCCGACAAGACCGCAGCGCCCGTCACGGACACGTACGACATCACGGGCAATCTGTGCGAGAACAACGACAAGTTCGCCATCAATCGCGAGCTGCCGCATATCGACATGGGCGACCTGCTCGTGATTCACGACACCGGCGCGCATGGCTACTCCATGGGCTACAACTACAACGGACGCCTGCGCTCCGCCGAGGTCCTGCTGCGCCCCGATGGCTCGGCCGACCTCATCCGCCGCGCCGAGCGCCCGGGCGATTACTTTGCCACGCTCGACGTGCTGTCGTACGGCCGAGAGCTACTGGCTAAGTCGCGCGCCGATGCCGCCCGCCGTCGCGCCCAGGACGAGCGCCTGGCAGTCGCTGCCCAATGGAACAAACGCATCCAGATCGCGGAAGCGAAGGAGAAGAACATGGACATCCGCAATCTCGAGGGCTCAATCGTCGCCCTTGTCACGCCGTTTAAAAAGGACGGCAGCGTCGACTTTGAAGCACTCGAGCGCCTTATCGATTTCCACCTGCAAAATGGCACCGACGCCATCCTCACCCTGGGCACCACCGGAGAGAGTGCCACGATGACCGACGACGAGGACAACTCCGTTGTCGCCGCGGTGGTCAAGCAGGTTGCAGGCCGCGTCCCCGTTATTGCCGGCTCGGGCTCTAACTCCACGCAGACCATGCTCACCAAGTCGCTCACCTATCAGGGCCTGGGCGCCGACGGCCTGCTGCTCATTACCCCCTACTACAACAAGTCTAACGAAGAGGGCATCTACCAGCACTTTAAGACCGTCGCCGATGCCGTGGACATCCCCTGCATCTTGTACAACATCCCCGGCCGCTGTGGCTGCGGCATCAGCGAGCGCAACGTGGAGCGCTTGGCCGTGCACCCCAATATCATGGGTATCAAGGAGGCCTCGGGCAACGTCGCCTACGCGGCCAAAATCGCCCACCTGCTGTCTGATGACTTCCGCATGTACTCGGGCGAAGACGCACTCACCGTGCCGCTCATGAGCCTGGGTGCCTCGGGCACCATCAGTGTGTGGGCCGACGTTCAGCCGCAGCTCGTGCACGACATGTGCCGCGCCTATCTGGGCGGCGACGTGGAGCGCGCCCGCGATATCCAGATTGCCGGTCAGCCGCTCATCAACGCCCTCTTTAGTGAGGTCAACCCCATCCCCGTCAAAGAGGCGCTCGCTCAGATGGGTATGATCGAGGCAAACTACCGTATGCCGCTGTGCCCCATGGCCAACGACACGCGCGCTGCACTTACCGATGCTTTGAAGGGAGCTGGTCTGCTTGATTAAGACCGTCATTATGGGAACGGGCCGCATGGGCTCGCTCATCCGCACTACCGCCGAGGGCGTTGTCGACGCCGCCGGTCAGCCCGTTTTCGACATCGTCGCCCAGATCGGTTTCGATCTGTCCGAACTCGAGAGTGCCCCGGCAGCCGACGTCATCATCGACTTCTCGAACGTCGTGACCTTTGACGCCGTCGTCGCTTATGTCAAGCGTACAGGCGCCGCGTTAGTCTCGGGCACCACGGGCTACACACCCGAGCAGATGGGCTGCCTGCGCGAGCTGGGTCAGAACGCCCGCGTCATGCACTCCGGCAATTACTCCATCGGCATCGCCGCCCTGCGTCATCTGGTAGCACAGGCCACACGCGAGCTGCCCGGCTTTGACTGCGAAATCGTCGAGACGCACCATAACCAAAAGGTTGATGCCCCCAGCGGCACCGCCAAGCTGCTGCTCGACGCCATAGTCGAGGCCGAGCCCGAGGCAGGCTACCACCCCGTCTACGGACGCGAGGGCATGTGCGGCGCGCGCGACCCCCAGGAAATCGGCATGCACTCGCTGCGCGGCGGCACCGTCGCCGGCGTGCACGAGGTGAGTTTCTTTGGCCAGGACGAGGAGATCACGCTCACTCACCGCGCCACGAGTCGTCAGATCTTTGTCAACGGCGCCTTGGCAGCCGCGCAAAAGCTCGTCACCCGCGAACCCGGCTTCTATACATTCGACCAGGTCATGTTTGCCTAACCAGGTATCAACCGGATCCACCCAAAGGAGAGACAGCATATGAGTAACGCAGCCGAGATGGATGCCCAAGAGATTATCAACTACATCGCCACCGCGCCCAAAAAGACGCCCGTCAAACTGTACGTGCGCGAAAAGCCGGGCATGAAGGTCCAGTGGGGCAATGCACACGTCTACGGCGGTCGTCGTGGCAAGACCGTCTTTGGTGACTGGGATGAGCTTAAGGCCATCCTGGACGCCAACGCCGATTCCATCGATTACTACGATGTGGAGAACGACTGCCGCAACTCCGCCGTGCCCATGCTCGACCTTAAGGGCATCAACGCCCGCATCGAGCCAGGCGCGATCATCCGCGACCGCGTCGAGATCGGCGACCGTGCCGTCATCATGATGGGCGCCATCATCAACATCGGCTCCGTTATCGGCGAGGGTTCCATGATCGATATGGGCGCCGTGCTGGGCGGCCGCGCCACCGTGGGCAAGAACTGCCATATCGGCGCCGGCACCGTGCTGGCAGGCGTTGTGGAGCCCGCCAGCGCCACGCCCGTCATCATCGAGGACGATGTCATGATCGGCGCAAACGCCGTGGTCCTGGAAGGCGTGCGCGTGGGCAAGGGCGCTGTTGTCGCCGCCGGCGCCGTGTGCGTCGAGGACGTCCCCGCCGGCGCCGTCGTGGCCGGTGTCCCCGCCCGCGTCATCAAGATGCGCGACGCCCAGACCGACAGCAAGACCGGTCTCGAGGAAGGCCTGCGCCAGCTGTAGGGTTACGCGGTTTTACCAAACCGCGTAACGGCTCGACGCTGCAAGCGCCCCTAGGCGGCAATCTGACGTTCAATCGTCGGTCGCGTACCGAAGTACGCTTCCCTCCTCTTTCACGTCACCTTGCTCGCCTAGGGGCGTTTTCGCTGACTTATGCTCAACCTGCGGGGCAATTCAGCCCTAAACAAAAAGGCCGAAGCTCCAAGGGGGCTTCGGCCTTCGCTTTCTCGCTGCAGGCGTAACGCAACTTATCGATTCTCGATGCTGCCGATGTTTTTGAGTTCGATGGAGATGAGGCCGTTGGGTTCGTTGACAAACTCGATGTACTCGGAGTTCGAACCCATCTCGGCCGGGAAGCTGATTTCGATACCCGTGTCGGTACGGATCTTATGATTGCGCACCGCCGCGCGCTCGACCTGTTTGCGCTCCACGGGAACGCGCTCGGGAACCTTCTCCTCGGTCAGTGCCGCGCGCACACTTTCCTTGATGACCGGCTCGTCCTCAAAGACCTCATCGACGATATCCCAGGGCGGAAGCTCCTCGTCATCCTCAACCTTCTCGGCAACGGCAGCCTTAACCTTAGCGAGCGCTACGGCCGTATTGGCACCGTGCTCCTCGGCGACTTCCTCGACCACGCGCGTCACGGTGTCGATGACCTCCTTGCCCGACACGCCCGTATCGCACTGCAGCAGACCGTCGGGAATGAGCATGCGGTCTTCGCCGGCAATCTTGCGCTTCTTGTCCACATAGCCGATCTCCATGGTGCTCGCACGCACGATGGCATAGCTTGGCACCTTTTGGGAAGGATTCGGCAGGATAGCATAGTGGCGCGCGATGTCGTTGCGTACCTCGCCCTCCTCGCGGCCCACCTCGTGCATAAAGGCCTGCTTGGAGCCCAGCAGCATCACGGCAAACCAGCGGGCATCCTCATCGTCGTCAAAGTCGGCCACGAGCACATCGGTGGACTCGGCTTTTTCGGCCTTGGTAAGCTCGGAGGAAATGAACTCCGCAATCTGCTGCGACAGGTCTACGAACTCGCGCTCGCCAAAGAAATAGCCCTTGAGCTCGCCGCCAAACGCAGAGTTCTCGGCAAACGCGGCGCGTTTATTGTCGGCCGAGGTACGTGCGCGGCGCAGATGCGTGGTCACGAAGTTGCGCACGGTACGGCTCTCGATATCGAGCTCGCGCTGGCTCATAACGTTGACGGCAGAGTCAAAGTCCAGGATATGCAGAATCGCATGATTGATTTTCATATACGGCATTCCGTTCTAGATTGAATTGAGCACGAACCAGTATAGCGGTCGAGCCCGCCCCAGGCGCATCGAAGATTGGTGCATCGGGGACAGGTTGCTTTGCACCAATGGCTAGCGCAGGAGCTCGGACTGCCATACCTCGAGCTGCTCTGCCAGGCTCTTACCACTAGAAGGCACGCTGAACTCGGGACGTTTGGGCAGCAGCGCACACTTAAGAATTGCCACGATGGTCTGCGAGACAAAGCGTCGCGTATCCTTGTCAAACCCTTGCGCAGCCTGGAGCATCACGGGCAGGCTCTCGCGCAGATTCCCAGCGATATCCGCAAACCGCTCAGCACCCGTAGCCTCAAACACGGAGAACAACGCATCTACAAAACGCTCGCGCTCGCTAGGCCCCACTGCAAGCAGCATCTCGCGAATGGAGCCATCAACGTATCGAGCACCGGCAGACAGGCGCTCACAGTACACGAAGTCGCGACCATCAACCACCCAGCTAAAGGGATTGTGCTGCAGCAGGCTGAACTCGGTGCTCTCAACGATGGCATAGTCCTCCTGCGTCTCGAACATCATGCCAAAAATCGACGACCGAGGTAGCGTCTTGTCGATTCGGCTGGATAGATCAGCGAAGGCGTTGCCGTTCAGAAACTCCTCGACGAAGCCCGGACCATCATGGGAATACGCCCGTTCGATTCGCTCACGGGCGACATCGGAGCACATCGCCGCACCGTACACCGCAAGGTTTCCACCCTTGGAATGACCTCCGCACAAAAGCGGCCCGTCAATCGTATCCGCTGCCTCGTCCACATAACGCGCCGCGGATTCCTGGGCCGGCACAGGACACCGGAACGCCATGTTAAAGTCCTCTTTCCAGCCCACAATCGTGCTGTCGGTCCCCCGGAAGGAAAGGTAGCTAAACCCCGCCGGAAATCGGAACGTCATAGCCGCAAACTGCTCCGTCGTCTCGGCATCACTCACGGTACGATAGCCGCAAACGTGCACGCCACGGTAGCGAGGGCTTGCTGCCACGGCCTCCAACAAAGCTCTGCTCTCCTCTGGGTCCCACAAGTCGTCAATCATGCTCCGGTAGCACTCGGCACGCAGCAGCTCGCGTACGTCTAGGCCCTGCCAGTTCTTCAGCTCCGCCATATCCTCCGGCAAACGCAAATAGGACAACCACGCAAAGACCAGGCTATCCACCGCGCAGAACGGCCGCTCCTCAAACGGATCAAATGCCGTCTGGGCATAGGTCAAAAAATTAGGCGAATCCGACATGGCTCTCCCATCAACTATGGCGCATTGGGATGGTGCAAAGTAACCTGACCCCCTTGTACCAAAAAGGCGCCCGGGCCGTGTGGACCCGGACGCCTTCATTGTAGCTTTTCGCTCTAGCGAGCTTGATTTAGCAGGAGAAGTCGACGCTGTCGATGATGTCCTTGAGAGCCTTTGCGGAGGCGGTGAGCTCATGCTGCTCGTCATCGTTCAGCGGCACGGGGACGCGGCAGACGACGCCGTCGCGGCCAACGACCGTCGGCATGGAGATGGCCAGATCGGACAGGCCATACTCGCCCACCATGAGCGAGGAGACGGGCAGAACGGTCTGCTCGTCACGCATAACAGCGGTGCAGATGCGCTTGACGGCCATGGCGACGCCGTAGTAGGTGGCGTGCTTCTTCTCGATGATGGTGTAGGCGGAGTTCTTGACGTCCTCGGCGATACGCTTCTCGGCAGCCTCATGCTCCAGATGACCGTGAAGCTCGCAGAAGGTGTTCAGCGGAACGCCGGCAACCTGAGCGCTGGACCAAGCGACAAACTCGGAGTCGCCGTGCTCACCCATGACATAGGCCTGGACATCGCGCGGGTCGACCTCAACGTGGGCACCAAGCATCTGCTGCAGACGGCCGGTGTCGAGCACGGTGCCGGAACCGATGACGTGGCCCTCGGGCAGGCCGGACATCTTGATGGCGGCGTAGGTCAGAACATCAACCGGGTTGGAGACGATGAGCAGGATGCCGTCGAAGCCGGACTTCTTAATCTCGGGGATAATGGACTTGAAGATGTTGACGTTCTTGTTGACCAGGTCCAGGCGGGTCTCACCGGGCTTCTGGGCAGCACCAGCGGTGACGACGATCATGGCGGCGTCGGCGACATCGGAATAATCGCCGGCGTAGATCTTCATCGGCTCGGCAAACGTCATGCCGTGCGCGATATCCAGAGCCTCGCCCTCGGCGCGGTTCTTGTCCACGTCGATGAGGACCATCTCGGAGAACAGACCACTCTGCATCAGCGCGAACGCCGAAGACGAACCGACGAAACCGCAGCCGACAATAGCGACCTTCTTCTCGTTAACCATTAGAAACTCCCATCTCTCTCCACAAACAAGCCACCCGGGAACGACCCGAGCGGCTTGTCGTAATCCCAATACATCCAATCGGGACTTTGATTATGCTCCTATTCGCAGCCAAAAATCGACCGTTTACCGAAATTGTTTGCAGGATTCGTAAAATAACTGCACGAAATCGGTTTCGAGCTATTGACGAGTCGAAACAGGTTTCTAATACAGACCCGCCTCGCGGATGGCCTCGACAGCCAAAGCAATCTGATCGGGCGGCAGGACCAGCGCCATGCGCACGTGCCCCTCGCCCGAAGGACCAAAGCTCGCGCCCGGCGTCACCACAACGCCGGCCTTCTCCATGAGCTCCTCGCAAAACGCCATGGAATCGGTGCGACCACCGGGAAGCTTGGCCCACACAAACATAGAGCCATGCGCGTTGGGACGCTCCCAGCCCAGGCCCTCAAGACCGTCGCACAGGGCATCGCGGCGCTCCTGGTACTTCAGACGCTGCGCCTCGACCTCATCGCGCGGACCGTTCAGGCAGGCGATAGCAGCCTTCTGGATCGGGAAGAACATACCAAAGTCGATCTGGCCGCGCAGCTTGGCAAAGGCCGAGACCACATCCTCGCGACCGACCAAAAAGCCGATACGCGCACCGGTGACGTTAAACGACTTGGAAAGCGAGAAGAACTCCACGCCCACCTCGAGCGCACCAGGATACTGCAAGAAGCTTCCGCCCGGCTCGCCGTCGAACACGATGTCGGAGTACGCGTTGTCATGGACGATGAGCAGGTCGTGCTCGCGGGCGAAAGCGATGATCTCCTCGTAGACCTCGGGCGTGCCCACCGAGCCGACCGGGTTTGCGGGCAGCGACACGATCATATACTTGGCACGATCGGCCACCTCGGGATCGATACCCGCCACATAGGGCAGGTAATTATGCTCGGCGACCAACGGATAGTACTCGAGCTTGGCATCGGCGATTTTGGCGCCCGCCTCAAAGACCGGGTAGCACGGATCGGGAACCAAAATGGTGTCACCCGGATCGAGCAGGGCCAGGCCCAAATGGCCCACGCCCTCCTGCGTGCCGTTGCACGACTGCACCATAGACGGCGTAATGCCGGAGACACCAAAGCGACGCTCATAGTAATCGCACACGGCTTGCTTGAGTTCGGGCAGGTCGCGCAGGGCATACTTCCACATCTCGGGATCTTGGACTGCATGCGTGAGCGCCTCGACCACATGGTCGTACGGCTTAAAGTCGGGCGTGCCCACGCTCATGTTGTAAATGGTCTTGCCCTGAGCCTTCAGCGCGAGAAGTTTGTTGTTGAGCGAGGCGAAGACCTCCGCGCCAAAGCGGTCGAGACGCTGCGATGCCTGCATGGTGCCACCTTTCGATATGAAAAACGCGGCGCTCCGACAAGAGCGCCGCGCGATACGGGCCATCAGATTGCAAAAGTGTAACGCTTGCACCCGCTGTTTTGGTTCAATTTGGCAACCTTAGTCCATCGGATTGAGCGCGTCAATCTGGGCGAGCCACAGGCGCGAGCTGGCGTCACTCGGCATGCGCCAATCGCCGCGCGGGCTGAGCGTGACCGAGCCCACCTTGGGGCCATCGGGCAGGCAGCTGCGCTTAAACTGCTGGGCAAAGAAGCGACGGTAGAACGTGCGTAGCCACGTGTGAATGGTCTTGACGTCGTAGACGCCCTCGAAGCTCTTGAGCGCCATGCGGTAGATCTTGCCCGGCTCAAAGCCAAAACGCAGCAGGTAGTAGAGGAAGTAGTCGTGCAGCTCGTACGGGCCCACCAGGTCCTCGGTCTTCTGCGCAATCTCGCCGTCGCCCGTGGGCGGCAGAAGCTCGGGGGACACCGGCGTATCGAGGATATCGAGCAAGACCTCGGCAATACGCCCGCCAAAGACATCAGCCGCATAGCGCACCAGATGGCGCACAAGCGTCTTGGGCACGCTCGCGTTGACGGCGTACATGCTCATGTGGTCGCCGTTATAGGTAGCCCAGCCGAGCGCCAGCTCCGACAGGTCGCCCGTGCCGATGACAAAACCGCCGGCCTGGTTGGCCAGATCCATCAGAATCTGCGTACGCTCGCGAGCCTGGCTGTTCTCGTAGGTCACGTCCTGCACGGCCGGATCGTGCTCAATGTCCTTGAAGTGCTGTTCCACGGCCGCGTGAATCGAAACCTCGCGGAAGCTCACGCCCAGGTCGCGCGCGAGCGACTCGGCGTTGGACTTGGTGCGATGCGTCGTGCCAAAGCCGGGCATGGACACGGCAGTGATGCCCGTGCGCGGCAGCCCCAGTGCATCGAAGGCACGCACGGTCACAAGCAGCGCCAACGTGGAATCCAGGCCGCCCGAAAGACCGATGACTGCAGCCTTGGTGCCCGTATGGGCCAGGCGGGTCTTGAGGCCGGCGGTCTGCAGGTCGAGGATGGTCTCGCAACGCTCGGCAAGGTCACCATGGTCGGCCGGCACAAAGGGCGCGCGGGAGAAGACACGGTCGATGCCGAGCGCATCGCGCAGGACAGGCTCGTCTGTCAGCACGCCCTCAAAAGAGAACTCAACGGTCGTGGCCTCCGGCGCATCGTCCGCGCGCGTCCACGTCGTCGAGCGACGGCGCTCGGCAACCAGGCGGTCAAGGTCAACGTCGGCGATGGCCATATCACAGGTAAGCAGTTTGGTCGCGGTGAGCTTGGAGCCGTTTTCGTAGACAAGGTTCTCGCCCGCAAAGACCATGTCGGTCGTGGACTCGCCCTCACTCGCATCCGCGTAGGCATAGGCACAGTACAGGCGCGCACTCTGATTGGAGATGAGACTGCGGCGATAATCTGCCTTACCGATAATCTCGTCCGAAGCCGACGAGTTGAGAATCACCGTCGCACCGGCAAGCGCCATCTCGGTCGAAGGGGGCGCCGGCACCCACAGGTCCTCACAGACCTCAACGCCCAGCACCAGGTCCTCGGCGCCCTCATCACAGCAACGGTAGACAAGCCCCGAACCCAGCGGGACCGGACCCTGACCGGCAAATTCAACCCACACGGGATCCGCAGGCGCCGGAGCAAACCAACGGCGCTCATAGAACTCGCCATAGTTGGGCAAATACTTCTTGGCCGTGAGGCCCAAAAGCTCGCCCGCACAGCACACGGCCGCGCAGTTGTAGATGTTTTCGGCCACCGCAACGGGAAGGCCGACGGTAAAGACAATCGGCAGCTCGCGGGTTTCATCGAGGATATGCACCAGAGCAGCCTCGCAGGCATGCAGCAATGTGCGGTTATGGAACAGGTCGGCCGCGGTATAGCCGGTTAGGTTAAGCTCGGGCAACACCAGCGCGCGAACGCCACGCTCGGCAGCCTCACGCACGGCAGCCAACGCCACCTCGGCATTGCCCTCGACATCGGCCACGCGAATCCGCGGCGACGCCGCCGCCACACGCAAAAAGCCGTCGTTCTTATTAGCCGAAACGCAGCATTGCCTTGTTGATCTGGACACTGGAGGCCCCTTCTACCCTGAGATTCAGTCTAACGGACGTTCACATATCTCTAACTAGCCAAAGCAACCTCCCAGTTTACTGAGACGCCAACCTGTGCTAAGAGCATGTATTCCAAAAATATCTTTAATTAAAAAAGGAGAAATCGATAATCGACTTCTCCTTTAAGCGAGGCAAGTAAATTCCGAAACTAATGGCAGAATTTATCCATGTAGTCCTCAAAGTCGAACACTTCTACCACGACGCCCTCTTCCTGAGACTCTTTCAGTTGCTCCAAGAGATCTTTGTTAATAACGTCCATGCAGAAACCTCCTCTATCTAATCAATTGTAGTATATCTGCTTTCATGCAATTATCAACCAACTTGTTTAATTGCTCCTCGTTTGCCGATAGTCCCTCTTTTTTCAAAATGTCGCGCAGCTCGTTCTTAGTAATCGGCTTTTCAAACAACGAAAGCAAAGCGAACGAATAATCATTAACCGCACACATTCTATGGGTGGCACAACTCAGCAGTACTCTTAACCCCTCTTTTGAGCGTCCGACTTCTTTAACAAACGAACTTTTAACCAATTGAAAACCATTATCGTGCATTACATAATCGGCATCGATATTTGTATTCAGCAATCCATAATGCAACAGTTCTTCTATCGCCCTTGTCAGCTCGAGGTCGCCCTGATCAAGAATAAGAGAAATGCTACAATCGGCCTCCAATAAACGGGCCAACTTAAGGTATACCAACTGGGAAACAGCATAGACATGATGGTATTCAGAATTATAGAAGTAGGCAAATGGCTCAACGAGCACGACAGAGGTCTTGGAATCCAGCCAGATTCGATCAGCTGGATTTAGACTAGTTAGCCGTCGCTTTACTTTGGTCAAATGTCCCTTATACCTGACAGCGTGAATAGAATCTAGGATCCAGGTCACCTCTGAAATATGAAGCCGCTGGGGCAAGTCAATTGTGTCACTACCGTTTATGACCTCTTGCATATAAAAATCAATATGATGCTCATCAGATAAGGATTTTGCTTCATTTAAAGTTAAACCAGTGCCTGAAACATAATCCACTTCGAGGCGCAAATCCTCATATTGGGACTTCGGCATTACAGAGACACCATACTTATCGGGATGATTCCAAACATCCGACCCCATAACGAGACCAAAATTCGTAAATCCTCTCGTGGAATATGGAACACCACATACCTGTTTTGAATAATTCAAAACATTCTCTGTATAAGCTAAGGTGTTCAGAGCCTCTTCTTTAGTTTCGGTCGGAAAGCCAATCATAAAAAATAGATGAACAGGAATACCCGCATTGAGACAATCATGGATATTGCGATCAATCCAATCAACTCTCGTGTTCTTCTTCATTAGATCAAGAACTCTTTGGTTGTATGACTCGAGGCCAAACTGAATCTGCCTACATCCACTTTGGTATATCTTGTTAAAAACGTCTGTACTTAGGGTTGGAGAGAACCTCGTTTCTCCATGCCAGAAAAACGTTTTTCCCGATGCGTTTATTTCATCCGCGAGTTGCTCCATTCTTTTGCCTTCGAATGTTTCATCCACAAAAGAGAAAACTCTCGTGCCGTATTTTTCATTTAACCGACACATTATTTCAAATACTCTCGATATAGGCATCTTTCGGTAACAACCACCGGTAGCACCGGGAATGGTGCAGAAGGCGCAATGATTAAAACACTGCCTAGAGGAATAAACCGGCAATATTAGCTCAGGCATGAAGTATTTAGAAAGGGCGAAGCCATCGAAATCGGGAACTGTATCGTTGATAAATGTTTGCTCAATCCGATGGTTTTTATATATCTTTCCACCTTTAGCATGGCAAAGGTTTGGAACACAGTCGAGATTGTCATCACCAGAGTCAAGAGCCTCAAGAAGACGTGCAAGCGGCTCTTCGCCGTCATACATCATTATCGAATCAATGTATTCAAAAAAGGGATGCCATTCTTTCATGCAGTCATCTGCTAAACGAGTAATGTAATTGCCGCCCAATGAGACGTGTTTAACAGATGGACATTCTTCTTTAATCAGTTTCGCTAACGTAACTGCAGAAATCAATTGGAAACAGCCGCTCACCGAAATCCCAATAAACTCGATTTTTTCCCTCTGAATACGCTTAAGAAAGGCAGTTTCATAGAAGGAAATAAACGGATTATGCAAGGTATCCGCAAGCGATTTCATTATTTCTGGTGTCGAATAATAATCATAGGGCAGATCTATGGAGTTGAACGTGTATTTAACTCCATATGAGACGTGATTTATGATATAGAGTGCATTTCTAAAAATGTTTTCAGCATATTGTCTTTCTTTTAGATTAAAGTATCTCTTCGATCTGAAAATATCTTTTGCCTCGTCAACATTAAGTGCCGACTTTTGTATCAACTCGATTGTTAATTGAACATTCGAACTAAACGAATCCTTTGATTCCCGATACCTTTTACAGCACTCTTCGACATGTCTAAAAGATAGGAGGTCATCGTAAAATTCCACGTTTAAGTCAACAATGTCAACTTTGTATTGTTCAACCTCTTGAAGATATGACTTCAAAACAGGCAAGGCAAGATACGGCCCCACTGGACTCCATCCTGGGGGAAATACTAAAAGCGTTTTAGGCATATCAACGTCACATCTTTCGCAAATAATTCAATTGAAACACAACTACCATCATAATTGAAAATACACCAAGTCCTGTAACGAGAATTGAGAACATCGCGATGCTCGTGAACAGCGAAACAAGAAGTGTTGAAATAACAACAGCAACCGATTGCAAAGACTCCCTAATTGAAAACAGGCTTATCGATTCAGATCCGTCTCTCGCCAAATCCTGCAGCGATGTTATGAGAAGCACATCTTGAATGGCGTTTCCGGCACCGACGATAAAAAGGAAAATAAACGATATCCCAGACGCATAGCGATAGCCAAACGCCAGATACGCACCGAGCGCAAGATACGTCACAAAACAATATGATTTAACGCAATCGGAACCACTGATTAAACGACCGTATATTGTATTTCCGAACAACAGTCCGATTGTAAGACTACTCTGAAGGAATCCATATTGTATCGATGACGAGTCAAATTGCAATTGCGCTATAGCTGGCAAAAGAGAATTCAGAGAGCCGAATGCCACGCCACTAGAAATATCGATTAATAGGAAACCAATTGCCAAGTGCTTCGCGCTAAGATCACTAAATGCAGTCCTGTTTTTTTCATTTTTGCTTATTCCCTCTTTATCATTAACCTCGATAACCGACGGAACATCTCGCAGCAACCAGAACGACGCGGCAAAAGAAAGCGCGTCTAATGCAAGAACAGCCTCCGCCCCAAATTGAGCGACAACAAAACCGCCGGCAACTGGCCCCAGGACCATCATCAAATTCTGCAGGAACCCAAACGAATTATTAATTACGTCGCGATTGATACTATTCGTATTGGCTCTTAACAACGAGTAAAAGCAGGGCATTTCTACCGTTCGGCAAAGCGATACCGCGCACGTAATAGCAAACATACTCCATTTACTATCAACAAAAATATAGCAAACGAATAATCCCGCGCGAATTAAGTCTGCCAATCTCATGGCCTGCAGTGTCCCGATACCCATCTTCTGAGGCAGCTGCGCGAGCGCAACTGAAAACAGAGAGGGGGCAAATCTGCAGCAGACCATCAAAGCAGTTGCAGAAACATCGTGAGTTACCTCGTAAATCAGCATTGGCAAAGCAATATTCGCACACCAATTGCCTATTTCGCTTATCCCTCTAGCAATATATAGGACCCGAACCGGACGGCTAGCTCTCAATACCGTGAACATCACGATTAACCTCGTATTTCAGGCCTCGTTCATCCCTTAATAGGAATCCATAATCAACCAAGTACCGCCTCAACACGGCATAATCAGGATAGAGCTGTGACAGCACACGATTAACCTGAAGCTCCGTATAACTTGTATTTAATTCAAAGAAAGAGACGGCCCATAGCAGCATGATTCTTTTATAGCTTTCCTTTTTTGGAATTGAAACCAGCTCGCCATTCTTGAGAAATCGTTTTTTAAAGTCTATTAGCTCATCCATTCACATCCTCCATTTCATACGCATCTAATACTAAAAATGCATACGCTTTAGGTCATCGCATTCAGCTTCTTTATTCGAACTAAACTCGAACTAATCTAAATTATTTGCTCAGACACTCTTCGAAAGCTCGTTTTTCACTCTGAGTAAAATGCCCTTCCCAGTCAGTCCACGAACAGGAAGGCAACTCACAACGAGCGGAGTCGAAGCCCTCTGCCGTCGGTCGCTCAAAATGCACGATAACCTTTTCGATATCGCCATCTGTAATCAGGTCAGAATGAATGACCTCGGTACCATCTTCGAATGTCATATACGGGTACATCACGTAAACCACCTCGCAATAGTAAATCCAGTTTAGCATCAAGCTATTGCACCAAAGACAGCAGGCCCCCTTGATGAGTTGATGGTATCTGTTAAATGACACGTACGATTCACATCTGGTGGGTACCCTGATGGCTACACGAAACGAAGCAGATTTACATCGGGAGGACCCCGTATGACAACCAAGTACACCGACGCGCCGCGCACGCGTGTCATGACGCCGGCCGCACTCAACAACGGCGTTCACGAGAACCATTCCATCGGCCAGACCATGGCCATTGCGCCCAAGAAAAAACTCTTTGATGACATTTCCATTCCCCAAATCATCGCCGGTGCCGCGGCAGCCGCCACGAGTGTCGCGCTCGCTTCAAAGATTGGCATTGCCGGCTCGGTGATTGGTGCCGCTGTGAGCTCAGTCATCACTGTTGTGTCCTCGCAGGTCTATCGCCACTTTATCTCCGCCAGCGCCGAAGCAATCAAGGGCACGCATGCCGCTGTCGACTACCCTACCGGCGCCTACGAGCCCGTTGAGCCCAATGTCGAGGAGCACCTAGGTGGCGCCGCAACCACGCAGGAGATGCGCCAGGTTGCGGGACGCGCGACCACGGCGCGCGTCGCTCCCAACAGCCTGCGCGCCAAGGCGGCGGCTGAGCGCAGCCAGACGCAAAAGAAGGTCATCGTCTTCTCGATCGCTATCGCCATCGTCGCGGTCATCGCCTGCGCCGGCGCCATCCTTATCACCACTGCCGGTGAGGGTCTGGGCGAGCGTCCCGAGCCAATCCTGTCGTCGCGCACGACCGAGAGCGATGCAAATGGCAACACCCAGTCGCAGGATCAGCAGGCACAGACGGACGATACGCAAGACAGTTCTACCTCTGCCAATTCGTCCTCGAACACCCAAAACCAATCGCAGGGCGTCGATTCCTCTGCGAACAACAGCGGCACGCAATCCGGCACGACTGACTCAAGCCAAACGACTGACGGCTCTCAACCGAGCACGGGCGACCAGGCGAATGGCAATACACCGAGTACGGGATCTACCGACAACAGCAACACCAACAGCTCGAGCGGAACCGCGTCCGGCACGGCATCTGACAGTTCAAGCCAAGGCACGACATCGGGCAACTAGGCACTGCATCCCCAGATAGGCAACCTGTACAACGGGCGCGAACCGACAGCGGTTCGCGCCCGTTTGCCTTGGGCGCCGCCATGGCGAGTGCCATGCGATGGTAAGATGCTTTACATGTGTAAAGAGGAGATTTGCCATGAGCAAGACAATAGTTAGGCCCACGCTATCGCTGGGCAACCACATCTATCTGTATCGCCTGCTGCGCGATGCGATTGGGTGTGGCAAGCAAACGTTTATGACACAGGTCGAGGAGGCGCTCACCGCTGGCGACATGACCGCTTATGACCTGGGCTTCGAATCCACGCGCGAGCTGCTCGAAGAGCTTGACGACTGCATTAAGCTGACCGTCTTTAAGGGCGGTCGCCTGTATGCCACCGTCATCGCCAACGAGGCCTGGGATGTCGCACTTGCCAAGGGCGAGGACAAGCCCAAGACCGCCAAGGGCGCTAAGCAGTCCTACAAAAAGAAAAAGCGCAGTGAGAAGGACCTCAAGGCTGTGCGCCCCAAGCACGTTAAGCGTCCCGAACCAGAAGCCGCGGTTGAAGCTGTGCCGGGGCCCGAGCCCGAGACAGAGATCGAAGTCGCTATTGAGGTAACAGCAGAAGCCGAAACCGAAATCGCCGCCACGACCGATCCCGAAGTCATATCAGAGCAGGAAGCCACTGCGGAGCTCAACGAGGCTCCCAAGTCGACAACCGAAGAGGCCGCCAACCAACCCGAGACGCCTGCGTTCCAAAACAGCGATGTCTTTGGCGACGAGGCCGAGGACGATCAACCCGACGAGTCCGCCGATCAAGACGCTACCGAGTCGACGCTGGAACCCGAGACGCCGCAGCCTGCCATCTCGCTTACGGTCGTCTATGACCCCGAGAACGCCAACGCCGGCATCACCACCATGGCATCCACGCCCATCGAGGCAAAGCCGAGCGTCGAGAACGAGAACGCGACGCAGGTTGAGGTTGAAACCGCAGTTGCAGACGCGCCCGTCACCGTGAAGCCCGCAGATTCCGAGATCAAGCCGGAAGTAACGCCGGAGCCCGCACCCGTCATCGAATCCGTGCCCGTCGCTGCTTGCGACCAAATACCCGCATCCGCACCGGCTTCGGCACCCGCAGCGGCCCCAACCCCCGCACCCGCAGCACCGACCATCCCCGAGGACTTCCCCATCGATTTCGCAACCGAAGTCTTCTGCCCCGGCCCGCTTCTGCACCAGCTGTCGACCTATCTCCCCTACGGCGCCGACACGCTCGGCATCGTCGGCGAGTACTACTGGATCGCCCGCGAGCGCGGTACCATCGAGGCCGCGCGAAACCGCGCAAGCTTCCCCCTGCGCCACACGCAGGCCGGCGAGCGTCGCGAGGTTGCCGTGCGCATCCGCCGCAACACCACCGGCGGTCTCGGAGCCGCCTGGACCATCGATAAAGTCGAACCTTCTACCAAGTAACAAAAAGGGACGATAACCCTCAAGGTTATCGTCCCTTTCTCATTAGGTCACCTGAGCTCGACTAATCGCGCGTCAGCTTGCGGTGAATACGATGCGGCTGGGCTGCGTCCTCGCCCAGGCGCTCGATGCGGTTGGCCTGATAGGCCTCGAAGTTGCCCTCGAACCAATACCAGTTGCCCGGGTTCTCGTCGGTGCCCTCCCACGCCAGGATGTGCGTGGCAACGCGGTCTAGGAACATACGGTCGTGGCTAATGACCACCGAGCAGCCCGGGAACTCGAGCAGCGCCGCTTCGAGCGAGGACAGCGTCTCGACGTCGAGGTCGTTCGTGGGCTCGTCGAGGAGCAACAGGTTGCCGCCCTGCTTGAGCGTGAGCGCCAAGTTCAGACGGTTGCGCTCGCCACCGGAGAGTACGCCGGCGCGCTTCTGCTGGTCCTGGCCCTTAAAGCCAAAGCTCGCCACGTACGCGCGGCTCGGAACCTCGGTCTCGCCGACCATCATGTGGTCCAGGCCGTCCGAGACGACCTCCCATAGGTTCTTATCGGGGTCGATGCCGGAACGGTTCTGGTCGACGTAAGAAATCTTGACGGTCTCGCCCACCTCGAGCTCGCCCGAAGTCAGCGGCTCCAAACCCACGATGGTCTTGAAGAGCGTGGTCTTGCCGACACCGTTGGGGCCGATGACGCCCACGATGCCGTTACGCGGCAGGGTGAATGAAAGGTCGTCGATGAGCACGCGGCCATCGAACTCCTTGTGCAGGTGATGGGCCTCGAGCACCTTGTTGCCCAGACGCGGGCCCACAGGGATGCGGATGTCGGTCCAGTCGAGCTTCTGGCTTGCGCGGGCCTCGGCCTCCATCTCCTCGTAGCGAGCCAGACGGGCCTTGTTCTTGGCCTGGCGAGCCTTGGGCGAGCTGCGTACCCACTCGAGCTCGGCCTCCATGCGCTTGGCGAGCTTGGCATCGCGGTTGCCCTGCGCCTCGATACGCGCGGCCTTGGTCTCCAGATACGTGGAGTAGTTGCCCTTGTAGGGATAGAGGTGGCCGCGGTCGACCTCGCAGATCCACTCGGCAACGTTATCCAGGAAGTAGCGATCGTGCGTGACGGCAAGCACCGCGCCCTGGTAGTTGTGCAGGAAGTGCTCGAGCCACAGGATCGACTCAGCGTCCAGGTGGTTCGTGGGCTCGTCGAGCAGCAGAAGGTCGGGAGCCTCGAGCAGCAGCTTGCACAGGGCCACACGGCGGCGCTCGCCGCCGGAAAGCACGTTGACCGGCATGTCGGAATCGGGCAGCTGCAGAGCGTCCATGGCCTGGCCGAGTTTGGAATCGATATCCCAGCCGTCGGCGGCGTCAATCTCGTCCTGGAGCTTGCCCATCTCTGCCATGAGGGCGTCCATGTCGCAGTCCGGGTCACACATCTCCTCGCCGATCTTGTTGAAGCGATCGACCTTGGCAATCATGTCGCCAAACGCCATGCGCACGTTCTCGATGACGGTCTTGTCGTCGTCGAGCGGCGGCTCCTGTTGCAGGATACCCACGGTGTAGCCGGGGGTGAGCCTGGCATCGCCGTTGGAAACTTCCTCGATGCCGGCCATGATCTTGAGCAGGGTCGACTTGCCCATGCCGTTGGGACCCACGACGCCGATCTTGGCACCGGGGTAGAAGCTCAGGGTCACGTCGTCAAGGATTACCTTGTCGCCATGGGCCTTGCGAGCCTGATACATCTGGTAGATAAACTCTGCCATTTGCCTGTTCTATCCTTTCTACCTGCTGTTTCCCTATTCTTGATTCGCTTTAGTAGAAACGAAATGAGGAAACCAGCTCTGAAACGTAACGAAAAAGGGGCATGGTTGCCCACACCCCCTAATACTACCTGGGAAAAGTCCCCCGGAACATACTATGAACTGCGTACGCTAGTTTTCCGCAACCTTAACGAGCGGCTCGCTGCGATTTGCGCCACAACAGATACGAGTAGACGTAGACGGCTCCAACCGAACCAAACGCCAGAACCGCAATCACCGCGGCGACGACTTCACTCGAAAGCACGCTGCCTGCCACGCCCATCACAATCAGGCCAATACCCAGCACCATAAAGCAGGCGCCGCCAAAACGCTGCGTACGGCGCCAGTTCTCGGGATCGGCAAGCGCCCAAGGTGTCTTGATACCGAGCGTATAGTTCTGCTTCACACGCGGCAAGTAGTTGCCTACGCCGATGAACAGCAAACCGACAACACCGGAAATCAGCACGTTAACCGAACCGACCGCCGGCACCACGCCCCAGACCGTAAGCTCTCCCAGCCAGCTTATGGCGCACATGAACAAGGTGAAGGCGATTACGAAGCCCTGATAGAACTTGCCCGAGGTTCGATATGCCTCGCCTTTGGGGTCGATGCGCGGCACCACGCAGAACATTGCGAGAAGCGCCAGAGGCAGCGCGCCGAGCGCGGAGGCCATCCAGCTAGGACCCCAACCGTCGACGGCGCCGTTCGCGCCCCAGTGCGTGGGAATCTGCGCAGGCAAGCTCGGCATCACCATGAGGTGCGCTACGACATTGGCGACGCACAGAGCGACCAGCGCAATCCACACGCGCGACGATACCCCCGTGGGGTGAATGCCCTTGTTTTCGTTATTCATCCTTATCACCTTCAGTGTTTGTAAAGCCCATAAACCAGCCAATTAAATCCTGCATGACGGTGGTGTTTAAGCTGTATACGATGTTTTGGCCATGGCGCTCGTCGGTCACCAACCCGGCATTTTTGAGCGTCGCCAAGTGATGGCTTAGCGACGGCTTACTGATATCGAAATGCTCGGCAAGCTCCCCCGCCGTGCAATTGCCCTCGCGCAGCAACTCCAAAATGCGCCGTCGCGTTGGATCGGCAAGCGCCTTAAAACCCTCTCCCGGCATAAGACCTCCTCTCATCATCTCTCATGACGCGCACACTATACTCGATATTTAGATGTTTGTCTAACTGTCTAATCTTGTACTCAAAAAAATAGCCGCCTCCGCGTAATGCGAAGACGGCCACTTCTCACGCTACAAACGTGTTTTGGAGTCGGCCAACCCGCTGCAACGGGTGCCATCTGCTTCATCTTATGCGAATCCCGATCTCATTTCAACAAGCCCCTAGGGCTCAAATGGAATCGTGATAATCCCTATAATGGCGATAGCCCAAACACGATCCGCTTCCCCATCGGAGGACATCTATGACCGAAACCGCAGCCGCAGCTCCCGTCGAGACACGCGACACCAAGCTCGAGATCATCATGGGCCGTGAGGCGCTCGATAAACTTGCCAACGCCACGGTGCTGGTGCTGGGCTGTGGCGGCGTGGGATCCAACTGCTGCGAAGCGCTCGCCCGCGGCGGCATCGGTCATTTTGTGATCCTGGACAAGGACATCATCGCGCCCAGCAACATCAACCGCCAGGCCATCGCCTTTCACAGCACCGTCGGCAAGCGCAAGGTTGACGTGATGGAAGCCATGATCCACGACATCAATCCCGCCGCCAGCGTTATCAAGCGCACCGAATACCTGCTGAGCGACAACATCGACGAGTTCTTCGCGGGCGTTTTGGAGCAGACGGGTGGCAAGCTCGACTACGTCGTCGACGCCATCGACACCATCTCGGCCAAGCTCACCATTGCCAAATATGCTCAGGACCATGACATCCGTTTGGTTAGCTCCATGGGCGGGGCCAACAAACTCCATCCCGAGTGCCTCCGCTTTGCCGACATCTTCGATACGGTACGTGACCCCATGAGCCGCATTATGCGCAAAGAATGTAAGAAGCGCGGAATCAAGAGCCTACACGTACTGTTTAGCTGCGAGGAATCGGTTAAGACACAGCCCCGCGATCCTTCCAACATCCACGAGCGCACCGAGCTGGGAACCGCCAGCTTTATGCCGCCCATCATGGGCCAGATGATCGCCGGCGAGGT
Organism: Collinsella sp. AM24-1; assembly: GCF_003470325.1. Lineage (NCBI taxonomy): Bacteria > Bacillati > Actinomycetota > Coriobacteriia > Coriobacteriales > Coriobacteriaceae > Collinsella > Collinsella sp. AM24-1. The sequence continues at coordinate 24,586 of NZ_QRHM01000008.1, forward strand.
TATCCGTCAGATCAGTGGCCGCGGCACCGAGCGCGTGCGCGCCGATGGCCAGCGCCTAGACTAGCGGAGCGCGCCGAGATGGAGCCCCGGTTATTTGATGCACACTGCCATCTTGATCTAATGGCTCACCCGGACGCCGTTGCCGATGAGGCAACGGCGCTTGGCCTGGTTCTATTTGACTGCGGCGTCGATCCGCACGACTTTGCACGCGCCAAGAAGCGCACCTGCGGCCGTTCAAATATCTTTGCCGGCATCGGCCTCCATCCCTGGTGGCTCGCCGACGGACGATGTGGCAACGCTGAAATCAATCTGCTTTGCGAAGTCGCCGCACAAGAACGCTTGATCGGCGAGGTCGGACTCGACTTTTCCGCGCGCTTTGCTGGAAGTGAGCCGCTACAAATACAGGCATTTGACCGGCTCTGCGATGCGCTCGTGCAGCATCCTCTTACCGGGCGCGTGATATCAATTCACGCCGTTCGTTCGGCGGGAACCGTACTGAACGTCCTCGAATCGCATGGACTACTCATCCCAAACTCCGACTCCCCCGTTATCATCTTCCACTGGTTTAGCGGCACTTCGGACGAACTCGTCCGCGCGCGAAACGCAGGCTGCTATTTTTCCGTGAACGAGCGTATGCTCGCCACCAAGCGCGGTCGCGAATATGCCCGACAGATTACACTCGACCGTCTACTGCTCGAGACCGATGCGCCGGCCGAGCCAAACACAGAAACAAGTGTGCAATCGCTCATCAGATCGCTCGCAAGGACCTCGATGCACATTGCCTCACTCAAAAACTGTGACGCAAAGCGCATCGAGTCGGTAGTTTTAGCAACTGCGCACTCTGTTTTTGACCTTCGCTAACCCCTGTGGGCAAAAATGCCAAGGGACATGCGAATCGCACAACGCAGTCCCTATTGGCAGGCAGTACAATTCGGCAGCATTACACCAATTCGTGCATGAGATCACGGTTGCGTGCATACAATTCGTCAAAGATATGACGACGCGACGCATATAGCTCGTGGGCAGCCATATCGGGCACGATTGTTTGTGCAACGCCAAGGACTTGGGCGAGTTCATCCCATGATGCATAGGCGCCACCTGCGAGAGCTGCCATGATGGCATCACCGAAGCATGCGCCCACCGTAACCTTGGCAACCGAGACCTCGCGCCCGCATACGTCGGCGATAGCCTGCATCCAAACTGGATTCTTGGTTCCACCTCCGACAAGCATAATGCGCCCAATTGGCAGTCCATGCTCTCGCTCGATAATGTCGACATGGGATGCAACGGTATACGCGACGCCTTCCAAGGCGGCGCGAACCATATGGGCTCGCGTATGCCTTCCGGTCAGGCCAAAGAAGACGCCACGCGCCTCGGGATCGTTGAGCGGAGTACGCTCCCCCGCAAAGTACGGCAGGCACAGGAGCCCATCGGCACCCGGCGCCACATCGGCGGCATCATGCGCCATGACCGAATATGCATCGGGGCCACCGTGGCCCTCGGCCTCCACGGCGTCGCGATACAGTTCTTGGCGCAGCCACGATGTGAGTGCACCCGCCGTATTGGTCCCCGCGCAGATCCCGTAAGTTCCGGGAATGATAAACGTCCCTGGCCACAGGCGGGCATCATCGACCATATGATCAGCTAGGTAGATGAAATACGCCGTGCTCCCCAACTGAACCATCATATCGCCGGGACGAAATACACCCGTCGAAATGGCCTCGGCACCAGAGTCGCCCGTTCCCACTAAGACAGGTGTCCCTGCCGCGAGCCCTGTCGCCTCAGCCGCGCGCTGCGTAATCACCCCGGCAATATCGGTAGCCGACATTACCTCCGCCATCTGGTCAGGCCGGCAGAAACGAGCACATTCCCGAGCATCAACCCTCCAAGTGTAGCGGTCGTATAGGGGAAGAAAATCCTCCGCCAAGTAACGGTCCACCGTAAAACGCCCCGTCAACTTTGCGCATAGAAACGATGATGCCGTCAGGAACTTCGCGGCACGTTCGTGCACCTCGGGCATATTCTCCTTAAACCATAAGATCTTAGGAGCAATATCTGATGAGCAGGGATCGTGCCCGAAAAGTTCGCGTGCGCGACCTGACCCATATTCGGAAAGGAGCTCGTCAATCTGCGGCTTCGAACGTGCATCGACTCCATACAAAATCGCGGGCGCCAGCGCGTTGCACTCGGTATCGACCGGCACACAGTCGCAACCCAATGCGGAAAGGCCCACGCATCCGATCTGCGCCGCGTTAACCCCCGATCGCATCACCAGCTCGCGCGACAAGCGGCAAAAATCGCCCCACCAAACTGCCTCAGCATCATGCTGGTACCATCCATCACACGGGTTGTCCGTCTCATGTCCACAAGAGGCTTGGCAAACGATGTTGCATCGATCATCGATTAAAACGCCTTTAGAGGCGCTTGTCCCAATATCAATACCCAGATAGAGCGCCATAGGTGCCTACTCCCCTCGCGCCGTACGAGCGGCAGCCATAAAACGAACCACCCGCTCAACATCAATCGGGGCATCCAGCTTTCCGTCGCGCTTTAAGCACGTGCCGACAAACGCGCCATCGTAGTGAGCAAATACGTCAGCCACGGTATTTTCGCGACAACCGGTGCCACATACCACGGGCACTTCGCCAACACGCTCGCGGACCTCGTCGGCAAGCTCGCCCGAAGCGCCACGACCGGCAGCCGAACCGCCGATGACCATCGCATCCGGTAGGCAATTAAAGAGAAGTGAATCGGCAATGTCCGCGGTCGTGCGGTCGTTGAGATAAACCTCGCCCTCGCTCGTGATGAAGTGAAAAAGCTTGAGGTCGTCCAAGCGCAGCGCCGCCTTGCGACGCATGGTGTGAGCGAAATCTCGGTTAATCAGCCCGAGATCACCGGCCCAGGCACCGCAAAAATTGCAGCGCGTGAACTGCGCGTCGACGGCAGCGCACAGCTCGATTGTGGCATCACCATCGTAAATTGCCTCAGCTCCCCAAGGAGTCGACAGATCATGGGACAGAGCCCCGATTACATAGCCCATCGATGCAAGGGTTGAGGGAGAAACATGCTGCTCATAGGGCATCGAGAGCTCATTGGTAATCAAAATGCCATCGACACCGCCCTGCTGCAACGCCTCGAGATCGCGCTTGGCGGCTTCCACGACCTGCGATACGCTTCCGCCCGGGTAATACAGCGGATCGCCCGGCAGAGGACGCAGGTGCAGCATTCCGATAACCGGCTTTTCGTTCTTGAACATCGAAGTTAGAAACGACATAACGTGCTCCTTCATAGGGTTATTGCAGGGACGTTACTCCCCCAGCACCTCGACGTACACTTTTCGCTTCTGCGGACCGTCAAACTCCGCAAGATAGATGTTCTGGGCACTTCCGCACACGATGTGGCCATCTTGGACGGGAAAGAAGCAACTGTTTCCACAAATCATGCTCTTGATATGCCCACAGGAGTTGTTACCGGTGGCTCCATAGCTCGGCAGGAAGTGTGCATGCGCATAGGGGGCATCGAGTGGGGCGATGCGATCAAGCGTCTCCATAAGATCCGTCTCCACGCAGGGCAGCCCCTCGTTTACCACGATTCCGCAGGTCGTATGCGACAAAATAATCGCCGCCAAGCCATTGGTCACCGAGCTGCGTTCGATGACAGCGTGCACGTCCTCGGTAATATCGATGAACTGGTCCGGAGCAGTCGATAGATAGCTCAATGTCTCGAGCGTCACCGTGTTCACTCATCCCCTTCAAGAAAACGCAGGGCATTACCCCAGTAGAGCCTTTCTCGCGCATCATCGCGCATGGGCACGGTATCGAGCGCCCGCTTGAGTTTGAATGCACGGAAGCGCGGCGTATTGCTGGCGAACATCACTTGGTGCGATAGCGCGCGCTCATACCACAGCGGCCCCATATCGACCGTGAAAAGACGCTGCATCATCTCCTCGGGCGAATCGATGTAAGTGATAGAGGTGTCCGCGTAGCAGTTGGGATACTTGAGCAGCATCGCCACGGTCTCGCGCACCCAGGGCTAGCCAAAATGGGTCAAACTAAAACGCACATTTGGATGCGTTGCGATTGTGTGCTCAAATGCAAGCGGGTTACTGCGCGAGAGCTCTGCGCCCGGCTCCCAAGACATACCGGCATGGAAAACCACCGGCTTGTTATAGCGCTCGCACAGTTCGTAAAGCGGCTCGGCCACAGCATCATCGGGGGCAAAACCCTGCTTTGCAGGATGCAGGCAAAGCCCCTTTGCCCCCAACTCGGTAAAGGCGCGCTCCAATTCGTCTGCGGCACCGCTCACCTGCGGGTCTACGCTCGCAAATCCCCACAGACGATCGGGATGTGCGGCAACCAGCATGGCAATCTGGTCATTGGTGCCAAAGCGCCCTCCGCATGCCGTGGTTACATCGAGCGGCATGAGCACGCTCTTCTGCACGTCGCAGACGTCCATCTCGACTTGAAGCTCATCCCAATCCATAGGGCCCATATGCCCCATACCAAATTCTCGTGACCAAAAACCGAATCCATCAGGCTCATCACCCGGCGTACAGATCTCGCCGTAGAGCATGGGCTGGACCAACATGTCGATAACCATTTCGTACTCCTTTCCAGGCATTTGACCCTAGTACGGCTCAAACGAACCAATCACTCGGGACGACAGCTCAGCGCCCGTCTTCATACACGCCGGAATATCAAGACCATCGATCACGCCCTTGGTAAACCCGGCAATATACGAATCGCCGGCACCCACGGTATTAACGACCCTCTCCGCCGGTACGATCCCGCACTCATAGAAGCGCTCACCGTCATAGGCAATGCTCCCCTTCTCGCCAAGCGTGGCAACCGCAACGCGCGGTCCCAATTCCTGCACGTGGCGTACCCAGTCCCGCAGCTCCGGAGTGTCCTCTTCAAACGACATGAACGCATAATCTACGTAAGGAAAATGAGCCTCGCATGCATATTCGGGATCCTGGCTGAACACCGAGAAGTCCATAACCACCGTCTTGCCCGCATCATGCCATTCGGGCAGGAGGTCCAAACAATTGCCAAACAGGTCGGTATGAATGATGTCATGCTCTAGGATAAACGCCCGGTCATCTTCATTCGGACGATATGTCTCCATTACGCCATCGATCGCCTCGAGATGCACGCGATCGACGCCGTCTTTCAATGCCAGGAGCATCACCGAGGTGTCGCCATCCTCCACCCGCAGATGAGAGATATCAAACCCCTCGGCGGCCAGCGCCTCTCCCATCTTGTCTCCGTACTCGTCCTTGCCGACAACCGACACGGCGGATACCGAAACGCCCATTCGTGCAAGATGGATACCCCAGTCAATGCCATTACCAGTCGGATAGAACACGCCGATGTTTTGATAGACGTCCGCACAGCAAAAACCAGCCGCACACGCTTTAATACCCATGGTCTTCTCCAATGTTCAAAAGGGGACCCACCACATGGCGAGCCCCCTTTTCGCGTTTCGCTTATTGTTTTGCATCGGCTGTCCAAGGCCTCATAGCCAGACCGCCGTACGCTTTCTTAAGCTATTCGACGATTGGTGCTCCGTGGCCCCAAGAACCTTCCATGCCGCACACGGTCGAGGCAAACCCGGCAGCAAAGTCGAGCGCGCGCTCGATGGCCTCGGCGCCACCCTCACCACGCTTGACGGAATCGAGATAGCACATCAAAAACGAGGTGAGGAACGAGTCGCCCGCCCCCATGGTGTCCTTCATGTCCGTTACCGGTTTAGCCAGCTGGCGGTAATAACGCTCGCCGTCGTAAGCGATGCAGCCCTCGGCGCCCGCCGTAGCCGACACAAAACGCGGACCCAGACCCTTCACCCATGCCAGACGCTCGCGAATCTCGTCCTCACTCGCGGCATCCGCCGCACTAAAGAAAGCAAAATCGACGTAGGGCGCAATCTGCTCGTAGTACTCGTCGGTGGAGTCGTCCGAAAAGTCAAAAGAGACCGTGACGCCCGCAGCCTTCAACTTGGGCAGCTCGCGCTCGGTGAAGCAATAGTTGCCCGAATGAACCACATCGAACTGCTTCATGTACGAAAGGTCAAAGCGATCGAGAACATAGCGCGCATCGCCACGGATACCGCCCTCGTTGGAACCGAGGAAGACACGGTCACCGTCAACGACGGTCACGCGAGCCGCTCCGTTCTCGCCAATCATCTGCTCGCACTTGTCAAGCTCGATACCCTCATCCTCGAGGCTTGCAATGACATGCTCGGCAGCGGCGTCATTGCCAAAAATGCCCATGTATGCAGAGCGTGCGGCACCGCATTTCTTGGCATAAACGGCGAAGTTCACCGCATTGCCGCCGGGATACATGGTGTGGATATGCTCGTAGCGATCGACGACGTTGTCGCCAAATCCGAGCGCGTTAACGTTAAATGCCATGGCCTTTGCCCCTTCTAGTACTCGACAACACCCATATAGCGACGGAAATCGGGATCGTGATCAAACACCTTGCCGCGCGCAGCACGCAGCTCGCAGTTCATGGCGTAGAACAGCACCGGGTCCAGATAGGCACGGACGCTCGCCGGCACGGCTTCCATACCGTACTCCTTGGCATCGAGCACCATCAGCGTATCGGTATGCGTCTTAAGGAACGCAAGGGCGCGCTCGTCCATAGCACGGCACTCGCTGGAGCCCATCTGCAGGAAGTAAAAAACGCCATCCTGAGTAGCCTCGAAGGGGCCGTGGAAGTACTCGGCAGAGTGGATGTAGCTGCAGTGCTGCCACTGCATCTCCATAAGAGAGCAGATAGCGAAACCGTAGGTCTGGCTAAAGTTGGGACCGCTGCCCAGAATGTAGAAGAACTCGTGCTCCTGGCAAAGCTTGGCAAAACGATCGCCTAGCTCGGCATTTACCTTCTCACGTGCCGGGGGAAGAATCTTATCCATCTCGGCGATACCGGCATACATATCGGCAAGATCGGCGTAGCCCTCCTGCTGATCGAGCAGCTCGGCCGCAAGCGACAGCGAAATGCCAGCGGGGACCTCGGCCTGCGGCACGCCCTCGCCCCACGGGTAGACCCACGTGGTCCACTTGCCGGAGTCAATCTTGGATCCAGCGTTGTCGGTCTGGGCGATCACCGTAGCGCCGGCAGCAAGGGCAATCTCACAGCCCTCGACGACCTCGGGGGTGTTGCCGCTGTGGCTGCAAGCAATGACCAGGGATTTCTCACCCAAGCGGCGCGGGCGCATGATATCAAACTCGCGAGCCGTATAGATATACGAAGTGAAGGTGGTTGCCTCGCGCTGCAGAAGCTCATGAGCCGGGATCAAATCGATCATGGAGCCACCGCAAGCAATCCAGTAGACGCTGTCGAACTTGCCCTTCTCGGCAATTGCCTCTTTGATCAGATCGTGTGCGTTCATATCCAGTTCCTTTCTTGTTTGGTCCGCAATCAATGACGTTGGCTGCGTGGCCGATAGTTGTTTTAGTCAATCAGATATTTCTCGAATGCGGCCATGTTCTTGGCATCTGCCGCCGCCGGGTCATCGTAGTAACGCCCGTCCGTGATTTCCTGGCCCAGCATGCCATCGAAACCATGGGCATTAAGCGTGGCGACGAAGGCGTCCATATCGTGCTTGCCATCGCCCCACACCAGATGGCCATACGGGTCACCGTCGATAAAGTGCATCTCGTGAATTGCCCCATCACCAAAGGCGGCAAACCAGTCCTCGAGCGTCTCGCCCGCAACGCCCATCGCGGTTGTATCAACCATGGGCTGTAAGTACGGGCTCGCGACCTCGTCAATCATGCGCTTCGCATCGGAAACCGTCGTTACAAGGTTGCTCTCCTCGGGACGCAGGCTTTCCATCGTAAGCACCAGACCGTGCTCACCGGCATACTCCGCCAGAATGGACAAGTGCTCGCGGCTGCGCTTCCAGGCTTCCTCGCGGTCCTCGTCCCAGTCGCCCCAGCCCGAGTTGACGGACATACGGTCGCACCCAAGTACCTCGGCAAGCTCAATGCCGTGCTTAAAGTACGCCAGGCTGCGCTGTTCATGCAGCGGTTTGCGTGCGCAGTACTGCCAAGGATAGACAACATTCTCGGGGCACAGAGTACGATACCTAAGCCCACGGCCTGCAGCCTTTTTCGCCAGGACCTCAGCCTCAAAGTAGCCCGTGTGGTCGAGCGTCACATGCGGCTCCGCACACCACAGCTCAATGGACTCAAAGCCCAAACGCTGCTGCACATCAAGGAAGTAATCGAGCGACCACATGATGTAGTGGATATTCATGCCCGCAATCTGTTCGCGGCGCAGCGTCGGTTTGGATTCAGACATCTTATGCCTCCTTATTTCGATCGAACACGATTTGTCCGTCCGACATCGTCATATCAACCGAAAGATCGCGTGCGTCGCGATAATCAAGGTCGAACACATCCCGATCGAGCACGCAGATATCGGCAAGCTTGCCGACCTCAAGCGTACCCAGTTCGTCTTCGCGCATCAGATCGTACGCGCCCCCGGCAGTCCAAGCACGCAAGAGCTCGACAAGCGTCAGCGCGTTGGCCTCATTCACGGGCAGTCCATCGTCGAAGTATCCACCGCACGCGCTGTAGATTGACTCGCCCAGGCTCGGAATCAGCAGTGGCAAATCCGTACCACAGCACACCGTGCATCCGGAATCTTCCATGCCGCGGCGATTCCAGCTGTGCAAAAGTCGCGTCTCGCCAATTTGTCGACGCATCATCGACAGGCAATCCTCGCGCCGGTCCAGCGTCAGAATCTGCGGATAGACCTCGCAAATTCCACCTATCTTGCCAAACTCGACAAGATCGGTCGGGTCAGAGTTCTCGAGATCGGTAATCGCATGGCGGCGAAGCAACCGTCCATGCTCGTCTCGAGGCAGCGAGGCATAGAGCGCCACGGTGCGACGAACGGCGCCATCGCCCTGGCAATGCAAAGAATATCGGAAGCCGTCAGCATCAATTGCGCGCAGCTCGTTCTCAATCAGATCCCACTCGGGCTCCTCGACAACCGTCTTGCCGGCAGCTCCCGCATCGGCCGTGTCCTCATAGGGGTCAATCATCTCGGCAAGCCCCGCCCATACGCCGCGATCGGTCATACGGTTGAAGCCAGAAAAACGAACGAACGGTCCCCGAAAGCGCTCTCGTGCCTCGCGAGCATACGACAGATTTGCACCGGCACCCACCGGCTGCGACATCATAGAGACGCGAACCGTCAGCTCACCAGATTCCTCACGGCGAGCCATTTCGTCGGCAAAACCGTAGTAGTCATCAAACGCCATCTCCTTGATGGCGGTAACGCCGCGCTCGTTAAGCATGCTCATGTAGTCCGAATACCCCGCACGTACCTCGGGCAGCGCGAGGAAATCGCTCATCATGCGCCAGATCTTCTCGGCATAGCACGCCTGGGGTGTGAAGCCGTATCGCGCACTGGCGGCAGCATTGAGAACGCAGGTCTCCGCACCCGGTGTAAAGCAGACGACAGGGATATCGCCAAAACAATCGTCAAACACAGCTGACGTATCTGCGTTCTCGGCATCCGATGCCAACGTTTCGGGCAGGTTGCGGCCAAAAGCCGCCGCGCAATCCGGATGATCTTCTTTCCATGCACGCAAGAGCGACACGGCCTCTTTGGCATCGGCGATGCCGGACAGATCAGACCCCAACGTCCGCAGCGCCCAGCCTGTATAGAAGGTATGTACATCGATCAGGCCAGGCATGACGGTGCGGTCGCCCAGGTCAACTACCTCGTCCGCCTGGGTCAAATACGAAGCTGCCTCACACTTGGTGCCAACCGCCTCAATTCGATTGTCACGGACCGCTACGAAACCTTCAAACGGCAGGTCCCCCGTACCGGTAAAGACGCTCTTAGACGTCAGGACCGTCAAACGATCAGACATCACAACCACCTACGCCGGAAGCATGCCAGAAATTGCAGTTACGATCAGGCCAAAGACGACCATGAAGATGAAGAACTTCCAAATGGTCTTCCACCATTGGCCAAACGAAATCTTAGCCACGCCAAGGCCGGCAACCGTCATGCCCGCCACGGGACTGATGGTGTTGATGGTCTGGTTGGCAAACTGGAGCGCGGTAACGGCCGCCTCGGGATTGAGGCCCATGAGCTCGGTCAGGGGGCCCATAACGGGCATGGTGAGTGCCGCCAGGCCAGAACTCGAAGGAACCAGCAAAGAGAGCAGGCCAAGGACGATATACATAAACGTGGTGTAGACGGCGGCGGGTGCACCGGCGAGCGCAGTAGCGAGCGCCTGGAGGATGGTGTCGATGATCATGCCGCCCTCGGCGATGACCAGAATACCGCGAGCGATACCGATAACGATGGCGGCGTACGCAAAGTCGGCGAGACCTTTAACGAACTCCTCAGCAATCGTCTGCTGGTCAAGACCGCCCAGGATACCGGCAAGCAAGCCCATGCCAAGGAACACGGCGGAAATCTCATTCATGTACCAACCCTGGGTAACAAGACCCCAGACGATAATGCCCATACCGCAAGCAAAATCGATAAGCACGAGCTTCTGACGGGTAGTGAACTCTTCCTCGATGGAGGCATCGGTCACGGAAAACTCGATACGCTTGAGCTTATCGTCCTCGTACGTAATGGACGACTCGGGGTTTTTCTTGACGCGCATGGCGTAGCGCATGGCCCATGCGATACCGACGGCAGTGAAGATGACCCAAGAAACGGCGCGCAGCCACAGTTGCGGATTGCCCTCGATGCCAATGATGCCCTGGGCGATCAAAACATTAAACGGATCGATGGTCGAAGCGCAATATCCCAGGTTAGGACCAAGGAAGCAGATGATGAATGCCGTCATCGAGTCATAACCGATACCCATCATGATGGGAATGAAGATGGCATAGAACGGCAGGGCTTCCTCAGACATACCAAACGTGGTGCCGCAAATGGACAGCAACGTCATCGTGATGGGAATGATGAGGATATCCTTGTTCTTGAGCTTTTTGATCACACGGCTCATGCCGGCATTCAAAGCGTTGGTCTTGGTGATGATTGCGAACGACCCGCCAATCAATAAGACGAACGCAACGACGTCGGCAGCCTCCTGGATGCCCTTAGTGGGCGCTTGCAGGACCGCGAAGATATCCTGCCCCAAATTGATGGTCTCGCCGGTCTCGGAATCGGTGTAGTTCTTATCGACCTGTTCATAGGTTCCAGCAACGGCGACTTCACGCTCGCCCGCCGCTGTCGAAATCGTCTTGCGCTGATACTGACCAGAGGGAACGATCCAAGTCAAGACCGCAAAGACAACGATCAGCAAGAACATGATCGTATAGACATGCGGTAATTTGAACTTAAAACGTCTGTTTGTCTTCTTCGCCTTCGTATCTGACATAGATACCTCCAAAGAACTCGAGACTGCATCGCATCTCGCTTCAACGTTTGCACAAGGCAAACGTTCTATGACGTTCTATAGGTTACCAGCAGCTTTTCTCGTCATCAAGATAATTTCAAACTGATTGCCGCAACGCGGTTGAACGGTTGCGTTTGCGCTGTGAACGGTATGGAAACGCCCGGTGAGATGATCCACCGGGCGTTTCCATTCGCAATGTCCTAGATGTCAAAAACGTAACGAGACCCAACGATCCGCTGACGACCGATGATAAACGGCCGCCGCTGCTCATCGAAAAAGAAGGCTTCCATATAAAACAAGGGTTCGCCAACGGGAACTGCCAACAACCGAGCGACCTCGGGCGACGCGCACGCGATCTCAAGCGTGCATGGGTCGGTAAACGCGGGCGTGCGACCCGTCCGGTTGCGCACGAACTCAAAAATGGATTGGTTAGATAGAGGTGCCGTTGATAGATAGGCGTTGTCCTCGTAAACATATATGTTGTTCTCGAGCATGACGGGGACGCCATCGGCAGTACGCACGCGCTCAACGCAAATCAAGTCAGTTCCAACGGGAACACCAAAGAACTGTGCTTCGGTGGAATCCGCCGGCAGTATCTTTCTCGAAATGACACGCGCCCCCGGTTCCATTCCGTTTACGCGGCATGCGTCCGAAAAACTCTGGACGTCATCCTTCTGGCGAATCTTGCGTTTGAGCTTGGGGGCATTGACAAACGTGCCTTTCCCCTGTCGCTTCGTTAGATAGCCCTGTTGGACGAGCTCCTCAATAGCGCGTCGCACGGTAACGCGGCCAACTTTATAGCTCTCAGCCAATTCGAATTCGTTGGGTATCCGCGCGCCTGCCTTGTAGGCACCGGAGTTGATTTCGTTTTTGATGATATCGATAACCTGTTGGTACAGCGGTATCGCTGCTTTACCGTCAGTTAGCCCTTCAGTCGGTGGCATATACCCTCTCCAAGCACAATTAAGTCTAAAACGGACTTAGGGGCATTCAACAAGTCCTTAAGCCCGCATTAGCTTAAAGTATGCTAGGTGTCGCACCAAAATGTCGGCTATTTACTCATCAGACCCGAAAAACGCGCAACTACCGCGCTCCTAAGAAAGCGTGAGCAGCTCCGGCAGCTGGTCGATGATCTTGTCCGCGGCATCCTGGCTAAAGCCGAAGCGCTCCTCGCGCTTGGCAATGACTGTCAGGCCGGCTCGCTTGCCGGCAGTGATGCCAGGCACCGAATCCTCAACGCAGCAGCAGCGGTCCGCGGGCAGCCCCAGCAAGTCCAGCGCATGCAAGTAGATATCGGGCTCGGGCTTGCTCTCCTTAAACTGCTCGCCGCTCACCACATATTCAAAGGCATCCGACAACCCACACGCGTTGAGCACTTCCTCGATGCTATCCACGGGAGACGAGCTGGCAAGCGCCACGCGAACGCCACGGCGCGGCAACTCTCGAATCGTATCCACAGCGCCCGGGTTAATCAAAGCCTGGTAGTCACGCAGACGCTTATGCGCCCACTCGTCCCAACGGGCCAACGCTTCTTCGCCAGTGAAATGCCCCTTACCGGCACGCTCAAACCAATCGACCAGCATATGCAGGAAGAACTGATGCGAGGTACCGACCTGCCCATTCAACTCCTCTTGAGTCAGGTTCAACCCAAGCTCCTTGGCAAACGCGGCAGTCTCGCCCAGGTAGTAATACTCGGTATCGACAATGACACCGTCCATGTCAAAGATAACGGCGTCGAACGGAAATGCAGACACGGCACCCTCCCTAACAAAAGGGCGCCTGTAAGCAGGCGCCCGAACCATGCATTATCGGCGATTCTAACCCAGCAGCTTATCCAGCGCCACCGCAATACCGTCTTCGTTGTTATTGGCGGTCACCATCTGGGCCACAGCCTTAACCTCATCGACGGCGTTGCCCATGGCAACACCGGTGCCGGCCCACTCAATCATGGACTTGTCGTTCTGGCCGTCGCCAAACGATACGACCTCACTGGCATCGATGCCGAGCTTGGGCAGGGCACCCTCGAGCGCACGGGCCTTGTCGATACCGGGCGCCGTGTACTCAAAGTACCAGTCAGCCGTAAACATGCCCGAAAGCGTCTGGGTAAAGGGCGCATACATTTCCGCGTAATGCGCCTGCAGGTAGGTCGGATCGCCCGCCGTCAGCAGCTTGTCCACGGGATAAGCATCAACGACCTCATGCAGGCTTTCCACCTCGCGGATCTTAAGATCGCACGCATCGCGCTCATACTTGACGATGTTTTTCTGAGAGCCGTCAGGCAGCGTGATCATGCAATGGTACGAGTCCTCGACGTGCAAATCGCGACCGAGCGAAATCATAGGGATCACGTCAAAATTGCGCAGATGATCAATCAGACGGTGCAGCTCGTCAGCCGGCATGGCTTGGTCAAAAAGGACCTCATCGGTCTGAGCGTCGACCACATGCGCTCCATTAAAGGCAACTAACAGACCGTCATGGTTTTGAAGGTCGAGCTCCTGCGCCAAGGCGTGAAGACCCCAGGCGGGACGACCCGAAGCCAAGATGAGCTTAATACCCGATTCCTGCGCCGCGAGCAGCTTCTCGCGCGTACGCGGGCTGATCACCTTCTGGTCGTTGGTGAGTGTACCGTCGATATCCATTGCGATGGCTTTGATTGCCATATATGCCTCCCTATCATTGAACAACCTTGTCTGAGCCATCATACAGAACACCCACGGCGGCGCTGTCTGCAACGGGTAAAAAGTCATATTGTCCCGAACATGAACGGCGCGCCTTCGACGATTGCGATGCCCGTCGAGGCGCCTCCCGATACATTCCATCCTATCCAAATAGCAAGGGCCCGTATCCCAACGGATACGGGCCCCTTTCAGCCATAAGCCAACTCGGCCGTAAAAACTACTTGCGGTGAGCGCGGTAGAACTCGATGAGCGCCTGGGTCGAAGCGTCCTGCTCGGCCTTGGCGGCGTCGTCGTGGAAGGCCGGGGTGATCTGCTTGGCAAGCTGCTTGCCCAGCTCGACGCCCCACTGGTCGTAGGAGTCGATGCCCCAGACCGTGCCCTCGACAAACGTGATGTGCTCGTACAGGGCGATGAGCTCGCCGAGTGCGAACGGGGTCAGCGTGTCGCCGAAAATCGAGGTCGTCGGACGGTTGCCCTCAAAGCAGCGAGCCGGGACGATCCGCTCGGGCGTGCCCTCGGCACGAACCTCGTCGGCCGTCTTACCAAAGGCGAGCGCCTTGGTCTGGGCCAGAAAGTTGCCCAGGAACAGCTCGTGGACATCCTGCCCATTGTCGGTTGCGGGGTTGGCAGTGTTGGCGAAAGCGATAAAGTCGGCCGGAACCACCACGGTGCCCTGGTGCAGCAGCTGGTAGAAGGCATGCTGGCCGTTGGTGCCGGGCTCGCCCCAGAAGATCTCACCGGTGTCGGAGGTCACGGCGCTGCCGTCCCAGCGGACATGCTTGCCGTTGGACTCCATGGTGAGCTGCTGCAGGTAGGCCGGGAAACGATGCAGGTACTGGCAGTACGGCAGCACGGCGTGGCTCTTGGAACCGAAGAAGTTGACGTACCAGACGTTGAGCAGACCCATCAGCGCGACGGCGTTGTTCTCGAGCGGGGTGTTGCAGAAGTACTCGTCGATGGCGTGGAAGCCCTCAAGGAACTGCTGGAAACGCTCGGGGCCGAGCACGACGATCAGCGACAGGCCCACGGCGGAGTCGACGGAGTAGCGGCCGCCGACCCAGTTCCAAAAACCGAAGGCGTTGGCCGGGTCGATACCGAAAGCCTCGACCTTCTCGAGTGCGGTGGAAACGGCGACGAAGTGCTTTGCCACAGCCTCGGCGTTCTGTTCATCGGAACCGTCGATGGCACCCTGAGCCTTGAGCTGCTCGAGCATCCAGGTCTTGACCTCACGAGCGTTGGTGAGGGTCTCAAGCGTGGTGAAGGTCTTGGAGACGATGATCACGAGCGTGGTCTCGGGATCCAGGCCGCGGAGCTTCTCGGCCTGGTCGTTGGGGTCGATGTTGGAGATGTAGCGGCAGTCGATACCGGCGTCGGCATAGGGGCGCAGAGCCTCGTAAGCCATCACCGGGCCCAGATCGGAGCCGCCGATGCCGATGGACACCAGGTGCTCAATCTTCTTGCCGGTAACGCCCTTCCACTCACCGGAGCGCACGCGCTCGGCGAAGGCATACATGCGATCGAGGACCTCGTGCACGTCGGCGACGACATCCTGGCCGTCAACGATGAGCTGCCCCTTCTCGCTTGCCGGGCGGCGAAGCGCGGTGTGCAGGACGGCGCGGTCCTCGGTGGTGTTGATGTGCTCGCCGGAGAACATGGCGTCGCGGCGCTCCTCGAGCTTCACCTCGCGGGCAAGATCGCACAGCAGCTTGACGGTCTCATCGGTCACCAGGTTCTTGGACAGATCGAAGTGAAGGTCGCCGGCGTCAAAGCTCAACTTATTCACGCGGTCGGCGTCAGCGGCGAACCAGGCCTTGAGGTCGATGCCCTCGGCCTCAAGCTTCTCCTGATGAGCCTCGAGTGCCTTCCAAGCGGCAGTCGACGTAGCATCGATAGGTGCGGCAACAGTTGCCATAGAGTCCTCCTCAGCATACGGGCGCACGCCTCCATGCGCCCGGACATTCAGATGCCACTATTCTAGCGCAGGTCAAGACTACAATCAGCGAGCGTTGCCAATCGGCCCCCAAACGGCAACCGAACAAAAAGGGACAGGTTTATTTTGGCAGGTCAAACGCTTTACCAACCAAAAATAACCCGTCCCTTTATGGCAAATATTAGGCCGCAGCGCAGACGCTACCGAGCAACTCACGCAGAGGAGACCCGATGTCCTCCAGCAGTTCGGGCGCGATAATGGCAAAAACGGGGACCTCGCCGGTGCCCACGACAGCAGGCACCTTGCCCTCCGAGACAATGCATCCATAAGGCACAAAGCCGTCTTCGTCGGCATCGAGCGCCGCCATGCGACGCGCGAGCTCGCGCGCAAAGCCAGCAGTATCGGCATCGCCAATCGCCAGGACAAAGTTTACGCCTTCGTCGGTCGCCAGGGCCACGGCTTCGTCGATCAGCTCGTCTCCCCCGTCGCCCTCAAACGAGCCGCAGCGGAAAAGCACACGCTCGAGTAGGGCTCGATCAAGCGAGCCAAGTGCCGCCGAGACAAGCTCATCGCGCGTATGCTTGTCACCGCCCAGCACAACCAGCGCCTTGGTGCCACCGTAGTGAGCGACCAATCGTCCGCACCAGCGAGCCACATCCCCATCCGCAACCAAGCGCGTCGGCATACCAAACCCATAGTTGACCATTATCCCCACAACCCTTCCGTGCGTATAGGCGGTATCAATCGTTAGGCTCATGCTACGAAGCGAGGTTTTCCGAGCTGTTTCGCGCTCTTTAGAGCTGCGTTAAAAAACCCGATGCAACCGCACGACCATACCCGCCAAAGAGGGACAGGTTTTGACGATGTCCGCGCAAGCAGGTATTATCGAACATGTATTCGATAAGAACATGTGTTTGATGGGAGGACGCGTGGGGCACGAGCGTCACACCTATATCTGCATCGACCTTAAGACGTTTTACGCCAGTGTCGAGTGCGTCGACCGCGGACTCGACCCACTCACTACGTGCCTGGTCGTTGCCGACGAATCGCGCGGGCGCACGACCATCTGCCTCGCCATCACACAGGCTATGAAGGACCTCGGGATACACAATCGCTGCCGTCTGTTCGAGATTCCCGACGGCATCGACTGCATCAAGGCCGTACCGCGCATGCAGCACTACATGGAGGTGTCGGCGAAAATCTACGGCATCTATCTGGAATACGTGAGTCCGCAAGACATTCACGTCTACTCCATCGACGAATGCTTTATCGACGTGACGCCCTATCTGGACCTCTATCACACCGATGCGGAAGGGTTCGCCTGCATGTTACGCGACGAAGTCCTCGCGCGCACGGGCATCACGGCAACGGTCGGGATCGGCCCCAACCTATTTCAGGCCAAGGTGGCGCTCGACATTACCGCCAAGCACGTACCCAGCCGCATCGGCATACTCGACGACGAGACCTTTCGCAAAGAGATCTGGCCTCATCGTCCCATTACCGATATCTGGGGCATCGGCCCCGGCGTGGCAGCCCGCCTCGAAAAGTACGGCGTCTACGATCTGATGGGCGTCGCCGCGCTCGACGAAAACCTGCTTTACGATGAGCTCGGCGTCAATGCCGAATATCTTATCGACCACGCCTTTGGGCGCGAGCCAACGACCATCGCCGATATCCAAGCCTATCGCCCGCAAGCGACCTCGACCACCACGGGGCAGGTGCTCTCGAAGGGCTATGCCTACGAGCAGGCCTACACCGTCTTGCGCGAAATGGTCGATGCCGCCGTGCTGGATTTGATCGACAAGCACGTGGTGTGCGACAGCATCTCGCTCTTTGTGGGCTATGCAAGCGAGCGCGCCGACATACGCCGGCTCAACGCCAGCGGCACGGCGCAGTATATAGACGGCTGCGGACACCTGCGCTCGAGTACCTCGGGCATCGAACCCGCAGCGACCGACGGCTCCGAGCTCGCGCCCCGTGCTCCCAAGCCCGTCCAGCGCGATGACGAAAGGCGTCGCCTGGTGCGCGAAGCGCAGGCAATCGATGGCATCTTTGTGGGAGAGCATGGCGGCAAACCGCGTGGTGGCTATGCCGCACTCTTTGCGCACTCCAACGCCTCGCGAAAGCTGCCCGAGCGCACTAATTCGTTTAAGAAAATCATGGGGTATTTCGATGACCTTTGGGCACAAACGGTCGATCCCAAACGACCGGTCAAGCGCATCAACCTGGGATTTGGCAACCTCATGCCCGAGGAATTTGCCACCATCGATCTGTTCAGCGATATCGAGGCCGATGAGCGCGAGCGCGACCTGGCGCGCGCCGTCCTGGCCGTGAAAGACAAGTACGGCAAGAACGCGCTCGTCAAGGGATTAAGCTTTACCGCCGGCGCCACCGCGCGCGAACGCAACGATCAGGTAGGAGGACATCGTGCCTAAGTCCCAACAACAGCCGATGCGGCCACCGACGCCTTTTGAACGTCTAGCGGACCCCGAGGGAAGACGTCGATCCGCCGACCCCAAGCTCACCGCCAACGGCGCCGTCCGTGCCGGCCGTGCCGCGCAGTTTATGCCCTTTGCCGCCCTCACGGGATACTACGAACTCGTGCGCAAGCAGGAAATCACCGTCGAGCCAAAACGTGAGCTCACGGAAGAAAAAGCCCTCGTGCTCTCTAAAAAACTCGAGGGTCTCAAACGTAGCGACTTGGTTCGTGTCACCTATTACGATACATACGGCTATCGCAGCCGCACCGGCATCCTCGACGAGGCGCTCCCCGCCTTCAAGCTCCTCAAGCTCCGAGACATCGCCATCGACTTCGACGACATCCAAGACATCGAGCTGCGCGGACGAGCCTAGCCAAGGAAGCGCACCCAGAGCGACGCTTACAGCGTCATGACGTAGTAACCCGCATCTCTCACGGCAGTCTCAAGGACACCGCGATTGATCGGCCGCTTGGAGCGCACACGCGCTGTGTGGTCCGCGTACGTTACCGTAGCCCACACACCATCCAGCGCATTGAGGGCATTGGCTACGTTCTGAGCGCAGCCGTCACAGCTCATGCCGCCGATGAGCAGCTCATCGCTATAGGGATAGTGTGACGCATCGGTATCCACCACAACAACCTTTTTGGCCTTCTTGCCGCTCGTACCATCGCTGCAGCAACTCTTCCCGTGTGTCGAAGCGGCAATGCGACGCAGTCCAAAAAACATGCCGACGGCAATGACGGCCAGCACGATGAGATTCGCAGGGTTGAGCAAGTCACTCATGCGCTCCCCTTTCAAGTAGCACTATCTAGATACCCCCATGGGGTGCCCCCATCTTAACCCAAAATCATGTCTGTTCGGTCAATTAGTTTCCCTCTTCAAACTTTTTTGTTGACCATGGCTTACTTTCGTGTATAAGTTTTCCTAGGCTAACAGTTTAGATCCGTAAGGAGCGCCGTGACTCGAACCATAGACATCCCAACGTTTCAGGCGGCAGTCGTGCGCAACTGCTCTCCCACGCTCGCGGGCATCAAGCCGGCATCGCTCTTTACCTATCCAGGCACCTACGCCCACGGGGACGGCTCGACCACAACCGAAACCATTGCAGAACGCCGAGCACGCCTGCTCAACGTTATCGCCCAGTGCAATCGCGAGCTTGACCCGCTCGGCATCCACCTGAGTGTTTTGGTCTGGCGGCCCTGCGGAGCGCTCGTGTACGCGTACCGAGCCAAAAGCCTCACCACCTATTTCGCAGACCCTCGCGTCCAAACGGCGCTCACCTCGGAAGGCTACGACACGAGAGACCTTTCGGCATGCCTTGTGCATTTGGCATCACGCATCACGCTCGCGAGCAATAACGTCGCGGAATGCGCCTGCAGCCAGACTCGATGCGCACTACCCCAGCAAGCTAGCTGCAGCAAAGACTGCACCTGCGAGTTTCCGCATGAAATAGGCTACTTCCTTGGATATCCCTACGACGACGTGCACGAATTTATCGTCCAGCGCGGCGAGAACTACAAGGTCTTTGGGGCCTGGAAGGTCTACGCAAATGTCGAGCAGGCGCTTGCGACGTTTGATGCCTACCGTGCCTGCACCCAATACTTCACTTTTATCTATCAGCAGGGCTGCAGCCTGGCGCAACTTGCCCAGGCAACCCGATAGAACGTACAAGCCGCGGCAAGCGCCGCACGACCGAAAGGACAAAACATGAGCAAGATCGCCGTCGTCTACTGGAGCGGCACGGGCAATACCGAGGCCATGGCAAACCTCGTCGCCGAAAGCGCCACGTCCGCGGGGGCCGAGACTGAGGTCATCCCCTGCGCCGACTTCTCTGCCGACAAGGCCGCCGAATATGATGCCTTCGCCTTCGGCTGCCCCGCCATGGGCTCCGAGGAGCTTGAGTATGACGAGTTTCAGCCTATGTGGGACGAGGTCAAGGAGACCCTCGGCGACAAGAAGGTCGTCCTCTTTGGCTCCTATTCGTGGGCCGAGGGCGAGTGGATGGACAACTGGAAGGCCGACGCCGACGAGGCCGGCGTCAACGTCGTGGACTCCGTCATTTGCTACGATGCGCCCGACGATGAGGGCGAGGCGGCCTGCAAGGCCCTCGGAGCCGAGCTCGCGTAACGAAACCAGGCCTCCAAAAGAGCCTGTATCACAGCGCATCCCCATCCCTACAAAAGAGCGGGGGCTGGATTCAAGTCCAGCCCCCGCTCTTTTGTAACGGCAGTTACATCAACCGGCTACGAGATATTTCCCAAGAACGCCTTGGTGCGCTCGCTCTTGGGGTGGTCGAAGACCTCGCTCGGCGTACCCTCTTCCACAATGACGCCGCCGTCCATAAAGACGACGCGGTCGGCGACATCGCGGGCAAAGCCCATCTCGTGCGTCACGACGATCATGGTCATGCCGTCGCGTGCCAGGTCGCGCATGACACCCAGGACGTCGCGCACGAGCTCGGGGTCGAGCGCCGAGGTGGCCTCGTCAAAGAGCATGACGTGCGGGTTCATCGACAGGGCGCGGGCGATGGCAACGCGCTGCTGCTGACCGCCCGAGAGCTGGCTCGGCATAAAGTCGATACGCTCGGCAAGACCGACCTTGGTCAGCTCCTCGACGGCAATTTTCTCGGCCTCTTCCTTGCTGCGCTTGAGCACCTTCTGCTGCGCGAGCATGACGTTCTTTTTGACTGAGAGGTGCGGGAACAAATTGAACTGCTGGAACACCATACCCAGATGCGTGCGCACCTTGTTAAGATCGACGCCCTTGGCGCACACGTCCACACCCTCAACGACAATCGAGCCGCTCGTGGGATGCTCAAGACGGTTGATGCAGCGAAGCATCGTCGACTTACCCGAGCCCGAGGGACCCAGAACTACGACGACCTCGCCCTTGTGCACATCCAGATCGATATCGCGCAGGACCACGTTATCGCCAAAGGCCTTCTGGAGGTTCTTGATGCTGACGACGACCTCGTTCGAGTTATTGGTTTCGCTCATGATAGGACCTCCTTACAGACCGGCGATGTGGTCGGCGGGCGTCGCGACGACCTGTCCAGCGCTCTTGGCGGGACGCTTCTTCTTGGTTTCGGCCGTCCCCAGAAGCCTCGCCTCAAGACCGCTCACCAAGCGAGCAAGCGGCAGGGTGATGACCAGGTAGAACAGCGCGGCAACCACATACGGCGTAATGGAACCCGTCGTGGCCACGATGGTACGGGCGTTCATGACGATCTCGACCACGCCCACGGCCGCGAGCAGCGACGTATCCTTGTAAAGCAGGATGAACTCACTGGTCAGCGTAGGCAGGACATTGCGGAACGTCTGCGGAATCATAACGTAGAGCAGCGTCTGGAAGGCGTTCATGCCCAGCGAGCGCGCGGCCTCGTTCTGGCCCCTGGGGATCGACTGAATACCGGCGCGGAAGATCTCGCACAGGTAGGCGGACGAGTTCATGGCCATGACGATGACGCCCAGCACATAGTCGTCAACCTTGACGCCGGCCAGCGGCAGACCGAAGAACGCGATGTAGATCTGCAGGAACGCCGGCGTACCGCGGATGATATTCACATAGATGCCGGCAAGGCAACGCAGGATGCGCGACTTGGAGATGCGCATGAGCGACAAGGCAAAGCCAAAGGGAATTGCCAGCGGAAACGCCACGAGCACGATCGAGAGCGACATGAGGAAGCCTTTGAAGACGATCGGCAGGCTCTGGACCAAAATGACCGGGTTCAGGAACAGGCGAAGGAACATGTTGGAATTCCACGCCTCGACCCACGGCTGCTCCTTAAGGTCGGCCAGGAAGTTATCGAATGCCGTCACGCCCTTAATCTCGACGGAAGGAATCTTAGAAATCTTCTTGGTCGAACCGTCGGCGAGCGTATAGGTGCCGCTGAAGGCCTCATCGCCGCCCTCGACGGGAAACGTCACGCCGTAAACCTCGACACGGAAAAAGCCGCCGGCAGGCGCCGTCTCGCCAAAGTCGATCTTGAGCGTCTGGCCATCGGCCTTGCACGTGGGCTTCATGGGCGTACGGTCCATGAGGTCCTCGCCCGAGAGCATCGTCAATCGCGTGTCATCGGTACCAAACGTCGCGCCGTCGACAAACGTCAGCGAAAGACCGCTCAGCTCCTCGTCGGCATCGGCCTGAACTTCCCAGGTAATGCGCGTCTCGGTGCCGCCGACCACAGCGCTGCCCGAACCGGTGTTGGGTCGGGCGGTAATCTTTGCGGTCTCAAGCGCCTGGGCGGTCGTGGGCGCATATGCCCCCGCGCACACCAGCGCGAGCGCCACGGCCATGACGCAGGCTAGCTTTTGGAGCAAGGCGGACAGTGAAAAACGCTGCTCCGTGGCCCCTTTGTTCAATCGAGACAAGGTGGCTCCTATCGTAGAAGTTGCCGGCAAAACAAGACGGAAACGCGGTCCGTCGAGAGAAGCGCAAAGGCCCTCTCCGCAAAACGGAAAGGGCCCGCACGCAATCAAGCATTAATTTACTTGATGCTGTACTTAGCCATGAGGGCGTCAACGGCACCGTCGTCGGTCAGGTCCTTGATGGCCTGGTTGATGTCGTCCTTGAGCTTGGTGTTGCCCTGGTTGATGGCGATGGCGTACTCCTCGCCGGTGCTAATCTGCTTGATGGTCTGGCAGGTGTTGAACTGCTCGGCGGTCAGCTGGCTGGCAACGGAGCGGTTGGTGACTACTGCGTCGCCCTTATCGGACTGCAGGGCGCTGAAGCACTCGGTGGCGTCCTTGTAGGGAACAATCTTGGCCTTGGGGAAGTTCTCCTGGGCAAAGGCCTCGGCGGTCGAGCCAGACTGGACGATGATGGTAGCGTCGGCGTTGTTGAGCTTCTCGCTGAAGTTGTCGGCCGTGATGTCGGTGTTATCGACCTTGGTCACGATAGCCTGATCGTCCATGTAGTAAGAGTCGGAGAAAGTGACTTCCTTCTCACGCTCGGGCGTGTCAGTGATAGCCGCGATGGCGACGTCGTACTTGGCGCCCGAAGCGACGCCCGGAACCAGCGTGTCGAAGTCGTTGTTGACGTACTCGACATCCAGACCCAGCTTATCGCCGATAGCCTTAATGAGTTCAAGGTCAAAGCCCTGGTAGTCGCCGTTGTCATCCTTGTACTCAAACGGCGCGTACTCGGCAGAGGTGCCGACGGTGAGCGTACCGTCCTTGACGAGCGCGTACTCCTTGGAGCCGTCGACCTTCTCGACCTTAGCGTCGTCAGAGCTGCTGGAACTGGCATCAGAACCAGAGGTGGCGTTGGACGAGCCGCAGCCCGTCAGTGCAAGAGCGAGCGCCATGGCGCCCGTGGCGGCAAATGCACCAAGCTTCTTGAGCTTCATAATCAGTCTCCTTCCAGTGACCCCATTTGATTCAGGGGTCTGCAAAAACTGTTGGTTATTATGCACCTGTAAGTGCGAATCTGCAATTAGAAAACTGATTGAAACAATCACATAACGTGAATGGAACACTCCACTTTGTGACAGTCGTTACTGCTGTAACGACCTTAAAAGTTTGATTTCAGCTGCATAACCTGCAAGTTCGTTCGGCGTCTCCAAAATGAACGGCAATGCACGCAAACGGCTATTCGATACAATAATCTGCATAACCTGCATACCACCGCCAAACTCCTCGCTGCCAAGGTATCCCTTGCCGATGCACTCGTGACGATCTTTATGGGCACCACAGGGGTTCTTCGAATCGTTGATGTGTACGGCACGCAAGCGGTCGATACCCACCACGCGGTCGAACTCGTCGAGTACGCCGTCCAGATCATGGATGATGTCGTAGCCGGCATCGCTCACATGGCAGGTGTCCAGACACACGCCCAGCTTGTCCGATAGCTCTGGACGCCTGGCGGCAGCACCCTCGATAATGCGCGCCAGCTCTTCAAAGCTACGGCCCACCTCGGTACCCTTGCCCGCCATGGTCTCGAGCAGCACCGTCGTCTGCTGTCCCTCAAACATCACCTGACACAAGGTGTCGACGATCATCTGAATGCCGGCATCAGTCCCCTGCCCCACATGCGCGCCGGGGTGGAAGTTGTAGTAGTTGCCGGGCAGCGCTTCCAGACGCTGCAAGTCCTCGGCCATGGCCTCCAAGGCAAACTCGCGCGCCCGCTCTTTAGCCGAACAGGGGTTATAGGTATACGGGGCATGAGCCACAAGCGGGCCAAAATCGTTTTGCTCCATAAGCTCGCGCAGGGCCGCCACATCATCCATATCAAGGTCTTTCGCCTTGCCACCACGCGGGTTGCGCGTAAAGAACGCAAAGGTATTGGCGCCAATGGACAACGCCGTCTCCCCCATCGCCCGATAGCCCTTCGTCGTCGAAAGATGACACCCGATCGTCAGCATCTCCAACTCCCCCTCATCAGTTGCGGTGAAATACGGTCTATTGGTGCCTTATTTTGGCGCAAACAGACCGTATTCCACCGCAACTTATAAAAGGGTCATGAGGAGCGCGTTTTGTTGAAGGCCTTAAGCACCGCCGTCACGGGACCAGGCTGAAAACGGCGGCGTACGTCGTCCAAGCGCCCGGGGATATCGATGTGCTGCGGACAATGCCGCGCGCATTTGCCGCATTTGACGCAATTGCTCACCAACTTGGACTCGCTCGTGCGCACCGCACTCGCCGTAAAGTATTGTGACAGCCCCGTAAACCAGCTGTGCGCATAGCTCGCGTTGTAGGCGGCAAAGCAGCCGGGAATGTTGATACCCTTGGGACATGGCATGCAGTAGCCACATCCCGTGCAGGGCACACGGTTCGATTTCTCAAACTCCATCAACACGCGCGCAATCGTGTCGAGCTGGTTGGCAGTCATCGAATTCGGCAACGCGAGGTCTGCCAGTGACGAATTCTCGTCCACCTGCGCGGTATCGGTCATGCCCGAAAGCAGCATCGTCACCTGAGGATGGTTCCACACCCACGAAAGCCCCCAGGCGGCAGGAGTACGCAGGTGCGGGTCACGGGCGTCGTCGAGCACAGCGCGAGCCCGCGGCGGCAGCTTGCCCGCCAGACGCCCGCCCAGCAGCGGCTCCATCACAAACACCGCGAGCCCGCGCTCCGCGGCCGCCATGAGTCCTGCTGTTCCCGCCTGATATCGCTCTCCAGCGTAATTGTACTGGATCTGGCAAAAGTCCCACTCATATGCATCGAGCATCGTCATGAAATCCGCCGCGCTGCCGTGGTACGAAAAACCAATCTGGCGAATGCGCCCCGCCACCTTTTGACGCGCAATCCAGTCCTCGATGCCCAACGCCACCACACGTTCCCACTGGGCGGGCGAGGTAATGTTGTGCATGAGGTAATAGTCGATACGGTCGGTCCGCAGGCGACGCAGCTGCTCGTCGAAGAACCGATCGAAATCCTCCGCGCATTTGCACGAAGCATGCGGCAGCTTGGTTGCGAGCAAAACCTGGTCGCGCAAGCCCAGGCGCTCAAGCGACGCCCCCACGCACGCCTCGTTGCCGGGATAGAGATAGGCCGTGTCCAGGTAGTTAATCCCCTGCTCCACCGCACGGGAGATGATGGCGTCGGCAGTCTTCGCATCCGGGCGTCCCGGCGCACCGGGAAACCTCATGCAGCCCAGCCCCAACGCCGAGATACGGTTGCCGCTTTTGGGGTCAACGCGGTATTGCACGGCCCCTCCCTTCGCCATCAGCGCCCCGGCAAGGCGAAACACAATGGTCACGCAGCCGAAACATCGTGGAATCGCAATCGAGAACGTATCGTAACGCAGCAGAAATCGAGCTGTCACGGCACCGCATTAACATCAGCAAAAAGCCCGATGAAAGGAGCTTCCCGCCACGGGCGCTGTCATCTTCTGCACCTTCCCCAAGGTGCGCGATGGCGTTGGATATCCCACGCGCGTCTTTGCGGTCTGCCCCGCGTCATAAGTTCCCATGCGTTTGTTCTTCTAAATACGACCACCCGGCGCATGCGACATGTTCCGGCAAAACCAGAGTTGAGGCCATCTTTAAGACCCCACGATCTCGTCCTCATCATCACGACAAAGGACGACACCGGCACTTCCCAGCACAGCGACAGCAATTAAGGCCCCAACAACGATAGGAGCAGCTCCGCACGCGCCCTGCATGCCCGCGACCAGCGCGGCCGTGGGGCCAAGACAACCAAGTACCAATGCGACGACGGCAATAGCGATATCTCGAGCGTTCATGAGACCACTTCCTCCACGGGAAAGACCTTGCTTCTCATGGCTTAGTGTGCCCCGCGCCCATATGCCCAACGTAGCGCCACGGTAAAGGTTCTGTTAACCCAAATGCATATATAAAACGGGCGTCTTTACGTTGCCCGAAAGCTCGGTAAAGACGCCCGCCCATCATATGTCTATAGCGCGAACAGATTACCAACCGGTGTAGTAATCGGTCGTTCCGGCTGCGCAGCCCGAATCGTAGACCTTGCACTCGCCCTTGGAACCGGTAAACGTGGAGCCTTGGGCCTTATCGCCCGCGGCCACGACGTAGTAGCCGTCGGAATCGCGCCAGAAGCCCTCAGAATCCTGAGTCCATTCGCCCGTGCGATAGTGATAAAGCACATTGCTGCTGTAATAGGTCTCGCGGCGCCCGTTGTAGTTATTGACACCCGTAGAGCGCGTCAGGCCCGATCCGTTCGCGTAGGACGCGGCAGACGCGTAGGACGGAGTGTAACCGGCGTTATGGTACGAAGCCTGGGCGGCCTCGGCAGCCTCCGCCTCGGCGGCAGCAACCTCGAGCGCTTCGCGCTTGGCATCCTCAAGTGCAGTGCGCAGCTCATCGAGCTCGGTCGACTTCGCGTCGACCTCCTCCATCGTCAAAAGACTGCCCGCACCGTCGATACAACCCTGCAGCACAGCGCGCTCGTCATCGGTAGCATAGTCACCGTACATGTTCATGATGATCTGAGCGCGCATCTCCAGGGAATCGCGCTTAGCCTCCATCGAGGCGTTCCACTCCTGCATGGAACCATAACCATCGCCGCGATAGTCAACGGGCTGTACCAGCGTCGTCTCGGACGGTGTAGATCCAACCGTATCGGACAGTGTTGCGGCGTGGGCATCAGTTGCGCCGGCGCCCGCCAAAAGTGCCACGGTCAGAGCGGCGGAAAGGGCGGCGGCTTTCGGTTTTCGTGAATCGATCCTCATGTAGCTGGAAACCTCCGTAGTGCGTTTTTGCTGCGTTTGAGCTGCGTATGATTCAATCGCGCTGCATAGTACCCCGAGCAAATCGCGACCTGCGGCTTTACTCAAAAGGCGCACGTCAATTGCGTAAAACTCACATCCTCTCAACAGGAGTTTTCCACAACTCGAATGCATAAAGCGTGTCAAAAACCCTGTTTTTGCACCCGCTCTATGCAAAAAAGGCGCCTGTGCAACCATTGTTCGCACAGGCACCTTGAGCAGGCATTTTATGCAGTTATACCTATCGGGTCGCAAGGGGTCCTTGCACAAGTCGCCTTACTCGTCCAGCGCGGCGAAGGCCTGCTTCAGATCCCAAATGATATCCTCGGCGTTCTCGGTACCAATGGAAAGACGGATCGTGGAGGGCGTGATGTTCTGCTCGGCGAGCTCCTCGGCAGAGAGCTGGGAGTGCGTGGTGGTAGCCGGGTGCACGACGAGCGACTTGACGTCGGCCACGTTGGCGAGCAGCGAAAACACCTGCAGATGATCGATGAACTTCCAGGCGGCCTCCTGGCCACCCTTAATCTCAAAGGTAAAGATCGAGGCACCGCCGTTGGGGAAATATTGCTTGTAGAGCTCATGGTCAGGGTGCTCAGGCAGGCTCGGGTGGTTCACCTTGGCAACATGGCTGTCACCGGTCAGGAACTCAACGACCTTCTTGGTATTCTCGACATGACGGTCAACGCGCAGCGACAGAGTCTCGGTGCCCTGGAGCAGGACCCAGGCGTTGAACGGGCTGATGCAGGCACCCTCGTCACGCAGCAGGATGGCGCGGACATAGGTTGCGAAGGCGGCGGGACCGACAGCCTCGGCAAACGAAACGCCGTGGTAGGAGGGGTTGG
This sequence comes from Collinsella sp. AM24-1, assembly GCF_003470325.1. NCBI lineage: Bacteria > Bacillati > Actinomycetota > Coriobacteriia > Coriobacteriales > Coriobacteriaceae > Collinsella > Collinsella sp. AM24-1. The sequence continues at coordinate 53,084 of NZ_QRHM01000008.1, forward strand.
GCTCGGCGATCTGGGCGTACTTTCCGCTCGCCTTCCAATCGAAGTTACCGCCGTCGACGATCACACCGCCCAGCGAGGTGCCGTGGCCGCCGATGAACTTGGTTGCGGAGTGGACGACGATGTTGGCACCATGCTCCAGCGGACGGAACAGATACGGGGTGCCGAAGGTGTTGTCGACGACAACCGGCAGACCGTGCTTCTTGGCGATCTCGGAGATGGCGTCGATGTTGGGGATGTCGGAGTTGGGGTTGCCGAGCGTCTCGAGGTAGATGACCGTGGTGTTGTCCTTGATGGCCCCCTCGACCTCTTCCAGGTTATGGGCATCGACGAAGGTGGTCTCGACGCCAAACTGGGAGAGCGTATGCTCCAGCAGGTTGTAGGAGCCACCGTAGATGGTCTTCTGAGCCACCACGTGGTCACCGGCCTGGGCAAGAGCCTGCAGGGTATAGGTGATGGCAGCAGCACCGGAGGCGACGGCGAGACCCGCCACGCCACCCTCGAGTGCGGCGATACGGTCCTCGAAGACGCCCTGGGTGGAGTTGGTCAGACGGCCGTAGATGTTACCAGCATCGGCAAGACCAAAGCGGTCGGCGGCGTGCTGGGAGTTGCGGAACACATAGCTCGTGGTCTGGTAGATAGGCACGGCGCGGGAGTCGGATGCGGGATCGGCGCTCTCCTGGCCAACGTGAAGCTGCAGGGTATCGAAACCAAAGGTGTGCTCGGGGTTGTTGATGAACTGGCTCATGATGATCTCCTTGATCGAACAAAAGTAAATAAAAAGAGAGAAGTAAGTCGCTGTCTCCTGATCACGCCAACGGGCGCAAACAGGAGCCCGGCATTCGTCTTGGTAAGCAATTCATATGCGGGCCTCCTTTCGCATCCCGGTTCCGTGGTTGGCTTAATTACCTACCGCCTTTGTGTGTTTTGAATAGTACGAGCATTATTTCCTTCGGTCAATCACTTAAAAGCGCTAACCTGTTATCGTTTTTATAGATAACAATCGAAAGGATTGCGTCGATGACCCTCCAGCAGCTTCGTTTTCTGATTGCCGTGGCAGAGTCCGGCTCAATCAACGCCGCAGCTCAGCGCCTCTATACCGCTCAGTCCAACATCTCAAACGCCGTCAAAAGCCTGGAACAGGAGCTCCATCTGGAGATCTTTACGCGCTCCAGCCGCGGCGTCACGCTCACCAACGACGGCACCGAGCTTTTGGGCTATGCGCGTCAAGTCGTAGAGCAGGCCGATATGCTCGAGGCCCGCTACGAGGACGGCGGCACGCCCCAGGCGCGCCTTGCCATCTCGGCCCAGCATTACGCTTTTTCGGTCGAGGCCTTCGTCAACGTCGTCGAGCGCTGCCGGGACAGCAAGTTCGAATTCATCATGCGCGAGACCACCACGTCGCAGATCATCGATGACGTCCGCGCGTTTCGCAGCGACATCGGCATCCTCTATCTGGACGACTTTAACGCCCGCATTCTGCAGAAGGCCTTCGCCGATGCCCGCGCAAGCTTCCATCCCCTCTTCGACGCGACGGTCCACGTCTTCGTTAGCGAGCGCCACCCGCTCGCACGCCGCCCGCAGCTGTCCCTTGCCGACCTTACACCCTATACGCGCTACAGCTTTGAGCAAGGCACCTCGAGCTCCTTCTATTACGCCGAGGAACCTTTTAGCTATATCCTTTGCGACCGCAACATACGAATCTCGGACCGCGGAACACTTACTAACTTACTTATCACGTCGAACGGTTACACCCTGTCGACCGGTGTCCTCTCCAATGAAATGCAATGGGGTATGGCATCGATCCCGTTAGCAGACGCCCCAACGATGCACGTAGGCTATATCATGCACGACGAGCGCAAGCCCTCTCCCCTCTTGCAGCAATACCTCGACGAGCTCAACCGCATCATCCGTGCCAACTAACTGTCGGAAGACGGGGTAGAAATCGTAGATTGCTAGCCCCCGGCGGGCATGGCGCTACAATGGTCACTCACACGAAACGTACCCAACGAAAGGAAGCCCGTGAAGGTCATCATCTATACCGACGGCTCGGCCCGATCAAATCCGGGACGCGGCGGCTACGGCGCCGTGCTCAAATACACCAACCCCGCCGGCAAGACCTTCACCTCCGAGCTTTCGCGCGGCTACGCCAAGACCACCAACAACCGCATGGAGCTCATGGCGGTCATCGTGGCGCTCGAGGCACTTAACCGCCCCTGCGAGGTCGAGGTCCATTCCGATTCGCAGTACGTCGTCAACGCCTTCAACAAGCACTGGATTGACGGCTGGAAAAAGCGCGGATGGAAAACCGCCAACAAGCAGCCCGTCAAGAACCGCGACCTGTGGGAGCGCCTACTCGCCGCCAAAAGCAAGCACAAGGTTGAGTTCATCTGGGTTAAGGGTCACGCCGGCCATGAGCTCAACGAGCGCTGCGATGAGCTCGCCACCACGGCGGCCGACGGCAGCAACCTCGATATCGATACCGGCTTTAACGAGAGCGACCTGTAACGGCGTTTTCGCACGCTATTTCCTGCCCCCTCGCGCTACACTCATCCTGTAAACCGAACGGAACGAGGGGGATACATGCTGCGTATAGCGACCATCGGCACATCTATGATTACCGACGACTTTATCCAGGTCGTCAACGCTAACGACCAAGCCGCGTTTGTGGGCACGCTCTCGCGCGATGCCGAGCGCGGCGCCGCCTTTACCGCCGAACACGGCGGCGAGCGTAACTTCACCGCACTTGACGAGCTTGCGTCCGCCGACGACGTCGACGCCGTCTACATCGGCAGCCCCAATGCGCTTCACTACGAGCAGGCCCTTGCCTGCATCGCCGGTGGCAAGCATGTCATCGTCGAGAAGCCCTTCTGCGCCACCGAAGCGCAGGCGCTGGAAGTCTTCCGCGCTGCCGAGGCAGCAGGTGTCGTGGCCCTCGAGGCCATGCGTCCCCTCCACGATCCCGCCTTCCACGCCATCGAGGACGCCCTGGGCGAGATCGCCCCCATCCGCCGCGCCTCATTGCGCTTTGGCAAATATTCCTCGCGCTACAACGAGATTCTCGCGGGACGCGCCACCAATATCTTCGACTGCAATATGGCATCGGGCTCCCTCATGGACATTGGCGTCTACACCGTCGAGCCCATGGTCGAGATTTTCGGCATGCCCTCCGGCCTTACGAGCATGGCTACTCTGCTCGACCCCACCACGCAACAGCTCACGCACGGCCCCATCGATGGCTGCGGCTCCATCCTCGCCAGCTACGGCGGTGGCCGTATCTCCGTCGAGCTCGCGCACTCCAAAATTACGAACGACCTGCTGCCCTCGCAAATCGAAGGCGAGCGTGGCACTATCCAGATCGACCATCTGTCCACGCCCCGCAAAGTCCGCATCGACTATCGCGGCGACGTCGTACGCGGCTCGGCGACCGAGGCACCGCGCGAACAGGGAGACAACGGCCGCGTGCTCGACCTGCCCAAATCGAGCAACACTATGGAATACGAACTCACAGACTTTATCACCGCCATCTGCGGCATCGATAACGTTAAGGAAGAGATTTGGGAGACCCCGGCGGGACGCCACGAGCTTGGCCACTACCGCGATGTCACGCTCGTCTCGCTGCGCATCATGGATGCCGTGCGCCAGCAGGCCGGCATAACCTTCCCGGCCGACGCAGGCAAGCAGGCATAGCGATGGGCCTCTTCGATACGTTCTTCTCCAGCGTCACCGGCGGCAGTCGAGAACCTCAAAAACCATCAAACGTCGAGCTCGAGCTGCGCCGCAGGCTTACTGTGCTCGCAAGCGACGAGGCCACTCAAGACACTCCCCTGCGCTATTTCCTGCGCTGGGCGGGGCAAGTCCAGGGCGTTGGCTTTCGCTTTACCAACACCAACCTCGCGCAGGCACGCGCGCTCACCGGCTGGGTGCGTAACATGGAAGACGGCTCAGTCGAGATGGAGATACAGGGAGCTCCGGCAAATATCCTATCTCATCTCGAAGCGCTTCATGCCTCCTACGAGCGCATGGGTACGCGTTTTCGCCTCGTAGACGCCCAGGCCCGAGCCCCACTTGCCAATGAAGACGGTTTCACGCCTCGTTATTAGTATTGTGTGCTAAATACGGTATCATTTACCTACGACCGTTGATAGAAAAGAGGCGAGGCGCATGGCGGTGCAAAGAAGGAATACCAGGCAGCGAAAGTTGGTTCTTGACGCCGTGCGCCAAAGCTATAACCATCCCACCGCCGACGAAATCTACAACGTCGTGCGCGCGCAGGATGACAAAATCAGCCGCGGTACGGTCTACCGCAACCTCAATCTCTTGGCCGACGCCGGCGAGATTCTCTCCATCAAGACGCCGGGCGGAAGTCGCTTCGATCGCACCATCGAGCCGCACGCACATATCATCTGCACCTCGTGCAGCCGCGTCATCGACGTACCGCTCCCCTTCGATGCCCAGATCGACGCCAAGGCGTCCGAGCAAATCGGCTGGCACGTCACGTCGCACTACACCATCTTCGAGGGTCTCTGCCCCGACTGCCGGTAAATGTTTGGAACATGCCTTAAATCCACCTTTTCGCACTTTGCAGCAAAAAATAGATTTCTAGGTATGTCCCGAAAACCTACTCGGCGAGCAGGCGGCGCAGCTCCTCTTCGACCGTGCGCACGTAGCGGACGTGGTCGTTGATGCCACGCATAGAGGGATTGCAGCTCTCCATTAGATAAGGATGGCCCACTACGTTGAGCATGTCGCGGTCGTTTTCGTTATCGCCAAACGCCATCATCTCATCGGGCGAAATACCCAGGGCACGACCGTAATCGGCAAGCGCGGAACCCTTACCCGAACCAAAGCCGATAAAGTCCGTCCATTCGGTTCCCGACGTCATCACGTCAACACGGTCGCTAAAGAGGCGCTCGAAATACTCCAGGGCCGCCGGCTGATCCACCTCGGGCATCTGGAAGGCAATCTTAATGACGTCCTCGTCGATGTCCTCGGGACGGCCGACCACCGCCACATCGCAGTGGACCTCATAGCGCAAATGGTCGACGAACGCATCGTTGCAGCTTATGGTGTAGAGGTGCCCCTCGCAGGAAAGGGTAACGTCGGCATGGGGGTAGGCGACCACGGCATTCGCGATATCCATCGCCAGGTCACGCTCCATAGAGCGCTTGACAACGGCACGCCCCTCGCTCATCACCAGGGCTCCGTTTTCGCATACATAGGCGAGCTCATCGGCCACCGGGGCAAACAGGTAGCGCAAGCTCGCATATTGACGGCCGCTCGCCGGCATAAACACGATACCGCGACGATGCAGTTCATCGATGAGTTCAAAGGCCTCGGAACGCGGCTCGCGCTCCCCCGGATGCAGCAACGTGCCGTCCAAATCGCATGCAATCAGCTTGATTCCCTCAAGACCCATATGCTTCCCCAAAGCCTCCTATCAACAGCAAGACGGACCTTGATTGGTCGCCCCTCAAAGCCCGCCTTGCGTATATACGCGCTTAGCCGCGCGTCTTTTTTACGATGGTAAAGTCGGGAGCCATGCTCACGACGGCCTCCGCCGCACTCGATGCAAAGCGCCGGTCCGCATCGAGTTCACGGGTAACCACCGAGAGCCGAACACCCTCGACGCCCCGGAGCATGCGGCCCAAAACAGGCTGCACCGGCGTATACATGCGCACGGTATGCTCGTCCGAATCGCCTCGGAAAAGCGGCGCGTGCATATTGCCGATCTCCCAGCACGCATGCGCGAGCGCAATCGAATCCATGCGGTCGACTTCGACCAAATAAACCTCGGCGCTGCGCAGGCGCACGACAACCGCCACGGGCTCCATGCCCGAACGGTCGATGGCGAGCACGTCGCCATCGGCAAGACGACCGCCGTCGGCAGCATCCAGCCGAACATCGATCGTGCGCCCCAGCTCCGTCACGCCCGCAAACGCGCATACATCAGCCCGGTCCCAATCGAACAGTAGCTCGTCAACTTCAAAGACGCCGCCCAACTTCCGGCGAAGCAGGAGTTCATAGGACGGATCGTTGAGATTTCCCAAGCATGTCGTCGAAACCAAGCGTTCAGGCATACTCTAACCCTCGACCTCAACGAGCTCGATATCAAAGTTGAGGTCCTTGCCGGCCAGCTCGTGGTTGGCGTCGAGCGTCACAGCCTCGGGCGTTACGTCGATGACCACGGCGGGAACGGGCATACCGCTCGGCGTGGACAGGAAAAGCTTCATGCCCTTCTCGATCTGCTTGATGTTGGGAACCTGTTCGGCCGGGAAGGTCAGAACCATCTCGGGATTGTGCTCGCCGTAGGCATCGGCAGCAGGAATGTGCACGGTCTTCTTCTCGCCCACCTGCATGTCGACAACAGCGGCGTCGAAGCCCTTGATCATCTGACCGGCGCCGCAGGTGAACTCCAGCGGCTCGCCGCGATCGTAGGAGCTATCGAACTGCGTGCCGTCATCGAGCGTGCCGCGATAATGGGTCTTGACCTTCTTGCCCTGGTTGGACATGGTAACCTCCGTGATAAGGGCGGCGCACAACGCGGGCCGCCGTGAACATATGGCGCTAACTATACCCTAGTCATACAATTCAATGACAGTTTGCAAAGAAACGCTGCAACCGGAGGAACCATGGCATATCCCGTATTTGACCTACACTGCGACACTGCCGACCGAATCGGCTGGGCCACGCTCGATCTCGACCTGCGCTTTACCGCCGGCACCGACGGTTATTTCCCCGGCGACGAAACGCATCCGCAAGATTTCGACCTCATCGAGGGTAACGCCTGTGCCATCTCGCTCGCAAAGATCGGCAACACGCCGTGGGCACAGTGCTTCGCCACGTTTGTCCCCGACGAGATTCCCACCGCCCACGCCGCGCGCTTCCAGGCGCAGATCATGGCGCATATGAGCGGCCAGGCAATGCTCAACCACGACCGTATGGTCAACGTGCGCAGCGCCGCAGACATTCGCCCCGCGCTCAAGGACGGCAAGGTCGCTTGCATCCACACCATCGAAAACGCCACGTTCTTTGCCGAGGACCCCGCGCTGATCGAGGTGCTCAAGAGCCTGGGCGTGCTTATGTCGTCACTCAGCTGGAACGCGCAGGGACCGCTCGCGAGCGGCCACAACACCCACGCCGGCCTCACCGCCGCCGGCATCGAGGCGCTTACGCAGATGGAGCACGCCGGCATGGTGCTCGACGTCTCCCACTTCAACGATGAGTGCTTTGACGAGGTCGCCGCCCGCGCCACGCGCCCCTTCGTCGCCAGCCACTCCAACTCCCGCGCGGTTTGCGGCGTCAAGCGTAACCTCACCGACGACCAGTTCCGCACCATTCGCGACATGGGCGGTATCGTCGGCCTCAACTACTGCAGCGAGTTCCTTTCCAACGACGCAACCAACAAGACCGCCGCAGACGTCACCTTCGACCAGCTGGCGGCACATATCGAGCACTGGCTCGACCTGGGCGGCGAGGACGTCATCGCACTCGGTGGCGACTGGGACGGTGCCACGGTGCCCGCCTTCCTCTCCGATGCCAGCATGATGCCCGAGTTCCAGAACATGCTTTCCAAGCATTTTGGCAAGACCGTGATGCAAAAGCTCTGCAGCGACAACGCGCTTGCCTTCTTCGAGCGTTATTAATTTCACATCCCTTGAGCGGGCCGGCATGCCGAACGGTCGACATGCCGGCCCGTCCCCAATCCAAAGGACCGCTTTTGACGCAGCAGTTTACGATTTCCGCATCCCGACCGGATGGGACACCCATCCCCGTCGTCGTTACCAAAAAGTGCGTCAAGAACTTCAACCTACGCGTCACTTCGAGCGGTGAGGTCCACGCCAGCGCACCGCTCGGCGCCACCCGCGAGCGTATCGAAGCGTTTGTGAAGCGCAACAGCGCCTGGATTACCAGCCGACTTGCCCAGCGCGAGCAGCGTCAGGCGACGGCACGAGAGCCGCTCAGCCCCTCGTCCATCATTGCACTTTGGGGCAAGCCCATCACGGTACAGGATGCACTCGATCACAACTTTACATCACCCGCACCGCGACCCAAACAGGCCACCTTCGCAAGTTTTATGGGTACCGATGAATCGGACGAAGGCCCACAGGCCAAGCGGCACGCAATCCTCGACGGCCTAACGTCCGATGAGCTCCAAGCCCGTATCGACCAGCTCTATGCAACCGAGGTCACCACGGCGCTGTACGATATGGTGCACGCGTACGAAATCGCAATGGGCGTCACCGTGGCCCGCGTCTCCGTGCGCAGCATGAAAACGCGCTGGGGATCATGCACGCCCAAGACCGGCGCCATTCGCATCGCACTCGAACTTGCCGCCTATCCCATCGAATGCCTCGACATGGTTGTCGCCCACGAGCTCGTCCACTTGCTCGAGCCAAGCCACAATCAGCGATTCCACGCCCTGCTCGACACGTACTGTCCCAACAATAAAGCTCTGTCGCAGCGGCTCAAGCAGCCACCCATAGAGTCGTATTAGAACCGGTTAGCGCACGCGCTCGATCTCGACGCCGCAGCTTGCCAGGGGCAGGCCAACAGGAGCCCACGGCTTATCGAGCTTTATGCGCACACCAAGCAGCGAGGGATAACGGCGCAGCAGCATCTGGGCTGTCCCCTCGGCTGCCGCCTCGATGAGCTTAAACGTATGCTCGCGCAGATAGCCATCGACATCGTGGCACACCGAGCCGTAGTCAATCGAGGCATCCAGGTTATCGTGCTCCCCCGCCGCGCGCAGGTCGGCATAGAGCACCAGAGAAACGATGAACTTCTGACCCAGCGCGTTCTCCTCGGGATACACGCCATGGTTGGCAAAAACCTCAAGGCCGTCAATGACAATACGATCGGCATGGCGCAGATCGTCATAGCTCACGTGAGGCACCGCCGTTGCGGTGGATATTTCGCCCCTTCCACGGCGGGCGAGCTCAGCACCTTCAGTCTTGGTTGCATTCTCGGGCAGTTTTTTGTTACTCAACGCGATCGTCTCCTTCGTTTAGAACCCCGACCGCGCAAACTAACTACACGCGAATCGACAGGTTCTTTTTATCATCGCTCCAGTTGCAAGCATTGCGCGCGGGGCATGCAAAGCAGGCGCGCGACGCTTTGTCGGCTGCATAGAGCAGACGCTCAAGCGGTTGGCTGTTCACGCGCAGCTTTCGATGGCCCAGAATGGCCGTCTTAATGGCTGCGGCATCGGCCGGCTCAAACGCCACGTCATCGGGCATGCCGCCGAGAATCGCATCAGCGACGCGTTCGCTTGCAACATCATGGGATATACCCGATTCATACTGTTCATCTTTGCCGATATCGTGAAGAAGTGCCGTGGCGTAGATGACCTCGCGGTCAAATTCGAGCTGTTCCTCGAGATTCTTGATCCACATAATGCGAGCGACATCGAGCAGATGGTCAATACCGTGGCGGCAGAAGATGCGCCCCGATTCCAACTGTGCAATGTTGCCCAGGTGCCGTCGGAACAGCCCGTTGGCACAAATGTAATCAATGCGAGGCATGGCACCAAAGGGGGCCAGGCCCGAAGCCATAAAGCCGCGACGCGACGTCCCCTCATCGGTCTTCGATGTAAAGTCGTTGACGACTCTCATGGTTAGCGGCCCAACATCCTAAAGAAACGCTCCTCGAGCGCGGGATCGGTCTCAAAGACGCCGCGGCGAGCGAGCGTCACGGTCTTGGTGCCGGGCTTTTGCACGCCACGCATCGTCATGCACATATGCTCGGCCTCCATCAACACAATCGCTCCCTGGGGAGCGAGATAGTCCATGAGGGCATCGGCAACCTGTGCACACAGTTGCTCCTGCAGCTGCAGACGGCGGGCATAAACCTCAACCGTGCGGGCGAGCTTGGAAAGCCCAGCCACCCGACCGTTAGGGATATAACCAATGGCGGCCTTGCCATAAAACGGTAGCAGATGATGTTCACACAGCGAATAGAACGTGATGTCGCGCTCGATAACCAAATCGTTCGAAGCGACGGCAAAGGTTTTGGACAGGTGCTCCTCGGCACTCTGGCCCATGCCGCCGGCGATCTCACCATACATACGGGCAACGCGCGCCGGGGTCTCCAACAGGCCCTCACGAGTTGGGTCCTCGCCTATGCCCTCAAGCAATAGCTTAATGGCGGCCTCGACTTTTTCCTGATCGACCATCTGGGCCTCACTTTTCCGATTTCACGTTCGCGCTATGGTACCACGCCCTCCGGCATCGACCACAAGCTACATAGTATGGGTCGAATAGACCGGATCATCACGCCAAAGTTCAACCGCATCACAAAGCGCAACGCCCTCGCGCTCAGCACGGGCGCGCGTAGCGTTCATATCGATCACGCGCTGGTTACTCGAGCCCCTAAAACGCAATGAGATATCATACAGATCCTGAACAAACGGGCCATCCACCAACATGTCGAGGCAGGCAAGGATACGGTCCGTGACCTCGGTATGGTGGCGGCCTCCCGGCATAAGCTCCTCGAGCACATCGCCGGTGAAGCACCAAATAGTCTTCCCCGACCCCGCTGGATAGGCCGCGCGAACACGCTCGACAAAATCAACGAGTCCCGCTTGATTCTCGGGCTCCATAGGCTCGCCGCCCAGAATCGTCAGGCCGTCAATAAAGGGATGATCGAGGCTCTCGATAATCTTGTCCTCGACGGCACGATCAAACGGCTCGCCCGCGGCAAAGTCCCACGCGACGGAGTTAAAGCAATTCTTGCAGCCACGACGGCACCCGCTCACAAACAGAGAAGTGCGGACGCCTTCTCCATCAGCAATGTCGAAATACTTAATGTTCGCGTAGTTCATAGGTAACTCTCCCGGGAGGCCGGGACATATCATCCCGTCCTCAAACATTCTCGGCCTTCGGCCTGCGAAACTGCGGGCGGGACGATATGTCCCGGCCTCATGCAAAGGGTAACTCAATGAACGAAGCGAACATCGAGTATAGGGTTCGAGGTCTAATAAAAACTGGGTTGCGGCTCAACCGCCATCGCAAGCAAAGCGTTGTTGCAAGTCAACTCATTTCCGCTAAGAACTTCGAGGAGCGAGCAGGCTACGTGCTGCATCTCAGTTACATCAACTTGGCCGCCCCGTAGCGAGGCCCCGGACCTTTACTCGCTATGAGTTCCGCACGAACAGGAGGCGCCAGTGGCGCCTCCTGTTCGTGAGCCAGGACTGTCCGAAATAGCGAGTAAAGGTCCGGGGCCTCGCTACGGGGCGGCCTGGAATGGTTATTAGAGATGCAGCACGCGGTCGCGGATCTCCTCGGTTCGACCCTGGTTCCAGAACTGGGTACCGATGTAGCCGCACGTACGACGAGCGACGTTCATCTTCTCCTGGTCGCGGTTGCCGCAGCTGGGGCACTCCCACACCAGCTTGCCGTCATCCTCGACAATCTTGATCTCGCCATCGTAGCCGCACACCTGGCAGTAATCGCTCTTGGTGTTGAGCTCGGCGTACATGATGTTGTCGTAGATGTACTGCATCACGCGAATGACAGCCTTGAGGTTGTCCTGCATGTTGGGAACCTCAACGTAGGAGATAGCACCGCCCGGCGAAAGCTGCTGGAACATGCCTTCAAACTTAAGTTTGTCGAAGGCATCGATCTCCTCGGACACATGGACGTGATAGCTGTTAGTAATGTAGCCCTTGTCCGTCACGCCCGGGATAATGCCAAAACGGCGCTGCAGGCACTTGGCGAACTTGTAGGTCGTCGACTCCAACGGCGTACCGTACAGCGAGAAATCGATATCACTTTCGGCCTTCCACTCCGCACACTTGTCGTTCATGCGCTGCATGACGGCCATGGCGAACGGCGTGCCCTCCTTCTCGGTGTGGCTGTGACCCGTCATGTACTTGACGCACTCATACAGGCCGGCATAGCCCAGGCTGATGGTGGAATAGCCGCCCACGAGCAGCTTGTCGATCGTCTCGCCCTTCTTCAGACGCGCCAGGGCGCCGTACTGCCAAAGAATCGGCGCGGCATCCGAAAGCGTGCCCATCAGGCGCTCATGACGGCAAAGCAGGGCACGATGGCACAGCTCAAGGCGCTCGTCGAAGATCTTCCAGAACTTATCCATGTCCTGATGCGAGCTCAGCGCGACATCGGGCAGGTTGATGGTCACAACACCCTGGTTAAAGCGACCGTAGTACTTAGGCTTGGTCGGGTCATAGTTCAGCGCGTTGGCGACATTGTTAAAGCCGTTGCCCGAACGGTCGGGCGTCAGGAAACTGCGGCAACCCATGCAGGTGTAGCAATCGCCGTTGCCGGCAGTCTCGCCCTTAGACAGCTTGAGCTCGCGCATCTTCTTCTCGGAGATGTAGTCGGGCACCATGCGCTTGGCGGTGCACTTGGCGGCGAGCTTGGTCAGATAGAAGTACGGCGAATCCTCGCGAATGTTATCGTCCTCGAGCACGTAGATGAGCTTGGGGAACGCCGGGGTGATCCACACGCCGGCTTCGTTCTTAACGCCCTCATAGCGCTGACGAAGCGTCTCCTCCACAATCATGGCAAGGTCGTGCTTCTCCTGGGGCGTACGGGCCTCATTGAGATACATAAAGACCGTCACGAACGGCGCCTGGCCATTCGTGGTCATAAGGGTCACGACCTGATACTGAATCGTCTGGACGCCGCGACGGATCTCGTCACGCAGGCGGTCCTCAACAACCTCGCGGACCTTTTCGGGAGATGCGGAAACGCCGAGCTCCTCGAGCTCGCGGGCGACCTCGCCGCGAATCTTCTGACGGCTCACCTCGACGAACGGGGCAAGATGGGTCAGCGAAATCGACTGGCCACCGTACTGGGAGGAAGCAACTTGGGCGATGATCTGCGTCGCGATGTTGCAAGCCGTCGAGAAGCTGTGCGGCTTCTCAATCAGCGTACCCGAGATAACAGTACCGTTCTGGAGCATATCCTCTAGGTTCACCAGGTCGCAGTTATGCATGTGCTGGGCAAAGTAGTCGGAATCGTGGAAGTGGATCAGGCCCTCATTGTGGGCATCCACGATCTCCTGGGGCAGCAGCACACGCTGAGTCAGGTCCTTGGAAATCTCGCCGGCCATATAGTCGCGCTGGACGGAATTGACGGTCGGGTTCTTGTTAGAGTTCTCCTGCTTGACCTCTTCGTTATTGCACTCGATCAGCGACAGAATCTTGTCGTCGGTCGTGTTCTTCTGGCGCTTCAGGCTCTGGACATAGCGATAGATGATGTAGTGGCGGGCAACCTCGTAGCAGTCGAGACGCATGATCTCGTCCTCGACCAAATCCTGGATCTCCTCGACCGAAACGGTGTGGCCCGCGTTCTCACATGCCTCGGCGACGTTTTGTGCCGCGTAAACCACCTGGCGGTCGGTTAGACGAGAGCTCTCCTCGACCTCCAAGTTGGCGGCGCGGATGGCATTGACGATCTTATCGATGTCAAAGACAACCTCGGTGCCGCTGCGCTTGATGATCTTCATCCTCTTGCCTCTTTCGCATCGTAGCCTCATTGCGCTTCAGAGCCAAACGATGCCCGGCAGGGCTTGCCCCTGTCTTGCGGCGCCGTCGCGCAATCTGTGTTCTCGATAAACCATAAGCCTCCATGCGGACATTCCCAGGAGCCGATCAAGCGGCTCAAGGATACGTTCAAAAGAGGCAGTTAAGGTCTTCGTTCTCTGTCCGCCATCTATCATACGACAAAGAGGCATCTATATCCTGTATTCTTTTTTTAAATCAAACACAACATATAGTGTTTCAGCAGGTCAAAACAATTAGTCATTTTGCAGACGCATTAAAAATGAGGGGTATTTGACAAGTCGGTAAAACGTTACCAACACGGCTACCTGCATGGCAGTTATAAAACCCCCTTAGTCAAGCCGCTGACAAATCCTACCAAAACCAAGCCGCTCACGCCAAAAGAATCCAAAAGATTATGCTTGACCAACATGTTGCGGTCATGCCTTGCCGAGCCTCATGCAACCGCGGCACGAATCCTTGAAAGATATGTGTATGCAAACGGAGAAGATGAGAGTTTCCTCGGATGACTACTGAGAGGCATCCCGGAAGATCAAAAACTCGAAATTTGGTGACGTATTTGGCGACCCATTTGGCGACCAAAACAAAACAGCCCAGAGGCGATGCCTCTGAGCTGCGAACATTTGGTGGGCGTTAGAAGATTTGAACTTCTGACCTCTTCCGTGTCAGGGAAGCGCTCTCCCCCTGAGCTAAACGCCCAAATGGAGCGGACAACGGGGCTCGAACCCGCGACCCCAACCTTGGCAAGGTTGTGCTCTACCAACTGAGCCATGTCCGCTTACGAGGATTAATCTTACGTGATACCCGCATCCTATGCAAGAACTTTTTTGAAAAGTTTTGCGATACCCTCGCGAACCTCGCGAAGACATCAACCACCACGGAAGGTGCAGGCAAACGCAAGCTCGCCGCAAGAGGCCCTTACATCTCACCGAGCATGATCCAGGCAGAGCTGTCCTGCGCGAGCCCACCGTCTACAAGCGGTGATGAGGTGAGCAGGACCCTACCCGCCGGCAGCTCCACGGGTGCTGCGCCGAAGTTCGTCACACACGCCCAGCCGTTGTCGCGGCGATAGGCGATGACGCCACCCTCAGCGCCCTCGGCACCATCCGCAAGGCCGGTGCGCCCGTCAAGATCGAGCCACGCAAGATCGTTGGCGCACCCGCGCAGCTTGCGCCGCAGCCAGAGGGCGTCGCGATAGAGCGCAAGCATCGATGTCGGATCCGCTTCTTCCCTATCGGCAGCGTAATCGGAAAACCATGCAGGCTGCGGCAGATGGGGCGCCGCATCGGCGTCCGCCGGTGAAAACCCAAACGATCCGCCCTGCACGGGGTCGTCCGCCGCCACCCACGGCAGGGGCACACGACAGCCGTCGCGCCCCTTCTCGCGCTTCGGTCCGTGCGTATTGGTCGCAGTGGGATCTTCGAGTGCAGCCCACGGGATGTCAGCCACCTCAAAAAGGCCGAGCTCCTCACCCTGATACACGTATGCCGAGCCCGGAAGCGCCAACTCAAGCAAAAGGGCCGCCCGCGCGCGGCGCTCGCCGAGTTCACGGTCCTCGTCATAAGACGACCCGTCGCGTAAGAGCCAGTCGAGCGCAATCTGGTGGTAGCGCGTCGCCTTGATCTGCGGCAGGGCATAGCGCGTCGCCACGCGCGGCACGTCATGGTTGGAGAGTACCCAGGTCGAGGCGGAATCGGATTCGATAGCCGCCTTCAAGCCCTCCTCGATTGCAGCGTGCATGTCATCATAGGTCCAAGTGGCCTTGGCAAACTCAAAGTTGAATGTCTGGCCAAGCTCGCTGGGGCGCGCGTAGAGATACTGGCGCTCGGGCAGCACCCACGCCTCGGCAACGGCGCTGCGCGGCGGATTATAGCGGTCGAACACTCGGCGCCACTCGCGATAGATCTCGTGGACCTCGTTGCGGTCCCACAGCGGATGGGTGCCGTCGTCAACCATGTCATCGCCCTCGGCGAGATGCCACCGGTCGAGGTCATCGCGGTCGAGGTCCTTGGCGAGACCGTGCGCCACATCAATGCGAAAGCCATCGACGCCTCGATCGCTCCAAAACGCCAGGACGTCGCAAAAGAACGCGTGAACCTCGGGGCATGACCAGTCAAAGTCCGGCTGCTCGGGCGTAAACATGTGCAGATACCACTGACCGTCCGCGACGCGCGTCCAGGCGGGGCCACCAAAGTTGGCATTCCAATTGGTGGGAGGCAGCTCGCCGTGCTCGCCGCGACCATCGCGGAAGATATAACGGGCGCGCTCGGGCGATCCGGGGCCGGCGGCAAGAGCGGCTTTGAACCAGGGGTGCTGGTTGGACGAATGGTTGGGCACGATGTCGACGATGACCTTGATGCCGTGCGTATGAGCCGCAGCGATCATGTCATCGAAGTCATCAAGCGAGCCGAGACGTGGGTCGACATCGCAGTAGTCCGCCACATCATAGCCGCCATCAACAAGAGGCGATGGGTAAAACGGGCTCAGCCAGATGGCCTCGATACCCAGCCGCTCAAGATAGTCCATCTGCTGGGTAATGCCCGCGATATCGCCCAGACCCGAACCAGTCGAATCCTTAAACGAGCGCGGGTAGATCTGATAGATCGCGGCATCGGACATCCATGGGCGCGACGAGGACTTTTCTGTAGCCATGGGATGAGTCTCCCTTGCAACGAGGTTTTGCGAGATGCCCACGATGATACGCCCAAAGCGGACATTCGCGGCAAACAACGCCACAGACACGCCCCAAAACGCTCGCTCCCTCTCGGGTTCGGGCCCAGAAGATGGGTACGAAAAAGCCCGGCTACCGTAGTAGTCGGGCTGTTACGTTTGGAGCGGACAACGGGGCTCGAACCCGCGACCCCAACCTTGGCAAGGTTGTGCTCTACCAACTGAGCCATGTCCGCATATGTAAAACAAAACGGGCGCCGGAGCGCCCGGATGTTGCCTGGAGGCGAAGCCCGGATTCGAACCGGGGGTAAAGGCTTTGCAGGCCTCTGCCTTACCACTTGGCCACTTCGCCGAAAAAAGACCGCCTAAACGGTCCGGAAATGCAATGGAGCGGACAACGGGGCTCGAACCCGCGACCCCAACCTTGGCAAGGTTGTGCTCTACCAACTGAGCCATGTCCGCTTGCGGGTTATTAATTTACGCGAGTTGTCCAAAAGACGCAAGTACTTTTTTCAAAAAACTTGTCTGCCGCATGTTCTTAGTAGCTAAACGCGCTAAAGCGATTGGCTAGGCACACGATTCCAGCGCTCCGCTAAACAGCTTCACCATCTGCACGCGCGTGCCGGCGCCGTCCGTACGACGAGCAACCTCCACGTTATCGACGAGCATACGCATAAGCTTGATACCACGGCCGCGCTCCTCAGATGCGACCGGTTCGCTCGTTTCATCGATAGAATAGCCGGCACCTCGATCAAGTACCTCGACCACAACGCGATCGCCATAGGCCTGAACCGTCAGGACGCACCCGATACCGCCCGCATGGTCATAGGCATTACCCAGCGCCTCCCCCGACGCCAATGCGACATCGTAGCGCTCGTCGCGACGCAACGGAAGCGATTCAAGGAGTTCGGCAATGCGATGTCGATAGTATGGAAGATTCTCGATACCCTGACGGACCTCGACGCTCTTACTCCAGCGAGGCAGCTCCCCCACCGGAATGGCGGGAATAGACTCCCGTGCCGGACCCGCTACATGCAGGATGTCGACAAGTCGGGCAATCTCCAAAAAGCGAATAACCTCCTCGGAGGCGTTAACAAGCGAAAGCAGGCCCTCTCGCCTCATAAGCTCTCTGGCACGTGTAAGCAAAAACGCCAAACCCGTCGAGTCGATAAAGCCCACGGCCTGGCAATTGATGACAACGCGACGCACGCCCCGGTCGATCAAATTATCCAACCGTCGGCGCAGCACGGGTACCGAGGCGATGTCGACATCACCCGGTGGCGTCAAAACCGCTATGTCATTCCACTCATTCATACGACCATGGTTCCCAAAAAAGCCCACTCGATGCATTCGTTTCCCCAACCGTGCGGATTCAACCCGCCCAGCGTCGTCTATGAACGACCCCGTAAAAACTCAAGGGACACCAATGCAATGTCATCGTCCAGCGCCGAATCGGTAAATCGGTCAAGCTCGCTCAAGACCTTGCCGCAAATGCCCGACACGCCCTCCGCCGAAACAGAAAGCAGAAGATCGCGCAAGCGCTGCTCGCCAAAGAACGCTCCGGTGCGGTCACGGGCCTCAATCGTTCCATCCGTATACATAAAGAGCATATCGCCGGGGGCGAACGTAAAGGCACCCGTCTCGTACACCATGCCTTCGAATGCGCCGATTACGCCCGATTGGCATCCAAGCAGTTCGACCTCTCCCCCACGGGCCTCGCCGCCACCCAGCGGCATCGACTCTGGCCTGATGACCATGGTCGGAGGATGGCCCGCCGAACAATACGTTGCGCGTCCGGCTTTAAGGTCAATCTTGGCGATAAAGGCCGTCACGAACGTCTCGACCCTCGAAAAGCCCATGAGCATGCTGTTAAGGGAGCGTGCCATGCGGGCCGGTCCAGCGCCCTCCCAAGCATATGCCGTCAGGGCCGTCTTGACGAGCGCGGACATCGATGCGGCCTCAATGCCTTTGCCAGACACATCACCCAGAATCATGACGGCGCAGTCGTCGGGAAGACGGATGAGCGTATAGAAATCGCCGCCGACCAACGCCGAGTTCGTGGCCGACAGGTACACCGAATCGGTTGCGATACCCGGAACATCCCCCAGGGAATTTCTCATGCCGATCTGGAGGGTCTGAGCGATATGGCGCTCCTCGCGCTTTTGAGATTCGCCTTCGTAGATCAGTTCAAAATCATGCGCTAAGTGCACCAAGTAGTCATATTCAAGGTCATCAATCGGCTCTTGGCTACCATCACGAAGCAGCAGCGCACGCGTAGTCGGGCTCTTCGCAACAGAAGCAGGAACAATCGCGTCGTTACTGTGCTTGCCATCACCCTCAGAGCGCGGGCGCCCCGCCTCGATGCCGGAGTCGACGTAGAGACCTTGACAAGGCAGACCATGCGCCCTAAGCCAGCCTCCCATAGGCATCGATTCGTCAACGCGAGTTATACGGACGTGTTTAAGGTCCTCGGCACTCGTGCCGCCCAAAGCAGATGCCTCAAAGCCATCAGGGCCAGCCCCCAGACGTGCCGCCGGCGCCGTCGTGGAAAAGAAAAGCTTCTCGGGATTGTCCGGCAAAGCAACGCGACTGCCGCCTTCAAAATCTATGACGTAGGAATCCAGACTGGCGTCATACTCAATAGGGCAAAAATGGCAGTTGAGCATATTGCAGATCTCGGACGATACCGCTTGGGTAGCCGCGGCGGAATCGTCTAGAAAGGTAAACAACTCATCACGTAAGACATTGAGCGAGCGGCCGAGCTCGGCCGTACGACGAGAGCGAAGGCTCGATGCCATGCCGACCAGCTGGATAGACAGGTAATCGCAAATGACCTCGAGTACATTAACGTCATAGGCGAGCGGTGCCTGGGGGCGTTTCCAACCAACTTCCAGCACGCCAAGGATCTGCGTACCGTAAAAAACGGGAAGACAAATCTCGCTGCGGTACGGAGGCATATCCTGCACGCGCAACAGGTGCTTAGAACGATTGTCCAAGTCCATGAACATACCGGAGGCGGCCCTATCGCCCTCAAGGTCCTGTTGAATCGACAAGCGACAGGCACGTGACTCGCGAAGAACATACGTCGGAATGCCAGCGCCATACGGCAAAAACTCGGGCAGGTAGCTATCGTACAGCTCCTTGGAAACACCGCGTAGCTTAAAACCGCCGCTCTCAGAAAAATAGATAGCGGCACCCGAAGCATCGAGCGTTCCTACAAGCTGGTTCAAAACGGTATCAAGCAGGCTGGGCAACTCATCGGAGCCCACAGTGCTCATAATGACCGAGAGCGTGCCAGAGAGACGTTTGTTCGCCACTCTAAGCTCCGATAACGCACGCTTGAGTTGACGGTCGTGAGAATACTGTTCCTCGATACTGTGAAGCGCCACCAGGACACGTGGTGCACGGCGCCCAAAGATGCGTGGAGGCGTTACGGAGCCCGCACGAACCAAGACGGGGATAAAAGAGCCGTCACTCAGCTTGAGCATCAGTTCGTTCTCGGAGCCATCAGTTTCAAATGGCAGACGATGTTCCGTCGCACGTTCAAAAGCGGACGAGTACAGGACGTCTTTAACATCTCCACCGATGACGTCGGCGCGTTCCTCGCACATCAAACCAAGTAAGCGATTATTCACATGCAGAATGGTTCCGTCGAGTTCGCAGATGATGACAGCATCGCTCGTGATCTCGACTAGTTGGGCAACGTCTGCCCACTCGTTGCGTTCAAGCGTTTCCATCGTGGACCCCACCGTCTATCGGTAACAAAAAAGCCTCCGAAGAGGCTTCTCAGATGCGATGGTGTCGGAGGCGGGACTTGAACCCGCATGACCAAAAAGCGGTCACTAGCACCTCAAGCTAGCGCGTCTGCCAATTCCGCCACTCCGACATGCTATGTTGTTGACTCGCGGTTCGTTTTGTTGGACCCGCGCGTTCAACGAGGAAAATAATAACCTATGATTCGAGAACTGTGCAAGCACTTTTTTCAAAAAAGTTTACGAATTTGTAATTGCGCAGGTAGACCGACCTGTTCGGGCAGGAATGAGGTCGCTTTCCAACGCGTCCTCGGGCATGCGGCATTATTTTGATCCGCGCTTCGCGCTACAAAATAATGCCGCCCCCTGCGGAATGCGTTGGAAAGCGACCTCATTCCTGCCCTAGGGGCACATGCTTCATGCACAGTTCTCAAACATGTTTTGGGGGCTGATGCAAATTTGGTGGCTCGGCAAAGCCGAGCCCTTATATGGGGAGGCCGGAGCCAAAGCTCCGGCCTCACTAACTTTCCTATTAGATTAAGTGAGCGATCAAGGAATCTCACTCCCCTCTGCCGCGTTAACGCAGGGCCCGCCCTGGTGTTGCTTTTCAGAACGTCCCGCAGGACGGAGGAAGCCCCGCAGCGCGTAGCGCGCAGCGGGGCTTCCGACATGTCCGAGGACGTTCTGAAAAGCAACACCAGGGCGGGCCCGAACGAGAACACCGACTACAGGTCGATGTGCGATTCCTTGATCGGGAACGGCTCGGCGAAGTGGCAGGCGCAGCAGTGACCCGGTGCGACTTCCTTAAACTCGGGAAGCTTCTCGGAGCAGATGCCCTGCGCGATCGGGCAGCGCGTGTGGAAACGGCAACCGGTCGGCGGATCCAGCGGCGACGGCGGATCGCCAGCGAGAATGATGCGCTTGCGGGTCTTCTGGATATCCGGATCGGGCACCGGCACGGCAGACAGCAGTGACTGCGTGTACGGGTGGTGCGGCTCGCTATAGAGTGTCTTCCAGTCCGAAACCTCGACCATCTTACCCAGATACATAACGGCAACGCGATCGGAGATGTGCTGCACGACGGACAGGTCGTGGGCGATAAACAGATACGCCGTACCGAACTTGTCCTGAAGTTCCTTGAGCAGGTTCAGAACCTGGGCCTGAATGGAAACATCCAGAGCGGAAACGGGCTCGTCGCAGATGATCAGCTTGGGCTTCAGAGCGAACGCGCGGGCGATGCCGACACGCTGACGCTGACCGCCCGAGAACTCGTGCGGATAGCGGTTGATGTGCTCGGGGTTGAGGCCGACGACGTCCAGCAGCTCACGGACACGCTCAATGCGCTCCTCCTTGGTGCCCACGCCATGAATAGTCATGGGCTCGGAGACGATCTCGCCGATGGTCATACGAGGATTGAGCGAAGCATAGGGGTCCTGGAAGATGAACTGCATCTCACGACGCATGTCCTTGATCTCATGCTTGCTCATCTCGGCAACGTCTTTGCCCTGGAAGAACACCTTACCTGCCGTCGGCTTGGTCAGGCGCATGATGGTGCGGCCCGTGGTGGACTTACCGCAACCAGACTCGCCGACCAGGCCAAAGGTCTCGCCCGGATAAATCTCGAACGAAATGTCATTCACAGCAGAGACGACGCGCTTGGAAAAACGCTTGGCGAACATGCCGGACTCTGCGGGGAACTCCTTAGAAAGATGCTCGACCTTCAGCAGCGGAGTGCGCTCGTTATTGTCTGCCATTTACGCCTCGCCTCCCTTCTTGGAATCCTTGCGCGTGCGGGACGTCTCAGGGGCGTTCTTGAGGAACTCGGGGTCACCGGAATAATGGCACGCAGAATAGTGGCCGGACTCGGTGACAACGCGCTCGGGGCGCTGCTTGCGGCACTTGTCGGTCGCATAGGGGCAGCGAGGAGAGAAGACGCAGCCCTCGGGCAGGTTCATGAGCGAAGGCGGGTTGCCGTGAATCGGCGTCAGCGGCTTCTTCTCATCGATGGCCTGCTCCGGGATGGAGCGAATAAGACCCCAGGTGTAGGGATGGCGGCTCTCGTAGAAGATTTCCTCAGCAGTACCGAACTCGACGGGACGGCCGGCGTACATAACCATAATCTTATCGGCCATATCGGCGACGACGCCCAGGTCATGGGTAATCATAATAATGGCGTTGCCGTTCTTCTCCTGCATCTCCTGCATGAGCTCGATAATCTGAGCCTGAATGGTAACATCCAGAGCCGTCGTGGGCTCGTCGGCAATCAGGATATCGGGATCGCAGGCAAGAGCCATAGCGATCATGACACGCTGACGCATACCGCCGGAGAACTGGTGCGGATACTCATTGACGCGCTTCTCGGGCTCGGGGATACCCACGAGGTCCAAAAGCTCGGTAGCGCGCTTGAGCGCCTCCTGCTTGGAGTAGCCGCGGTGCAGACGAAGGCCCTCGCCCACCTGCTTGCCGATCTTATAGACCGGGTTCAAGGAGGTCATAGGATCCTGGAAGATCATCGCGATGTCGTTACCGCGAATGTGCTGCATCTCTTCCTCGGTCATCTCGAGGATAGAACGGCCGCGATAGCGAACGTCGCCGCCCTCAATCTTTCCCGGAGGCATCGAGATAAGACCCATGATGGTCATGGCGGTCACAGACTTACCGGAGCCGGACTCACCGACGACACCGAGGGTCTCGCCGCGATCGAGCGTGTAGGAGACACCGTCGACAGCGCGAACAACGCCATCTTCGGTGTGGAAATACATCTTAAGGTCATCGACCTCGAGCAGATGCTGGCCCTCGGGAACCGGCTGGTCCTTCAGGTCCACATAGTTCTTGTTCTTCTTCATCCTTATGCGTCCTTCATCTTGACGTCGAGGGCGTCGCGCAAACCGTCACCCAGCAGGGTGAAGGCGAGCACCGTCGAGAGAATTGCCAGACCGGGCATGATCATCATCCAGGGAGCAGTCAGAAGATACTGCTGACCGTCCTGAATCATGGAGCCCCACGAAGGCGTAGGCGGAATAACGCCCATGCCGAGGAAGGACAGAGCGGACTCGGTCAGAATAGCGCCGCCGATGTTCATGGTCGCGTAGACCACGATGGAAGCAACGGAGTTCGGGAAGATATGGCGCATAACGATACGGGCATCGGATGCACCCATGGCGCGGGCGGCGTCAACATAGTCGTTCTCTTTGACCGTGAGGATCGCGGATCTAAAGACGCGCGCAATCGAAGGCCAGCCGAGAATACCGATGGCGATAAAGACGTTCTGAAGGCCACGGCCGATAACGGCGATCATGGCGACGACGAACAGCACGTACGGGAACGCCAGGAAGATGTCCGCGCAGCGCATGATAATCGTATCCCAGATGCCGCCATAGAAACCGGCAAGGGCGCCCATGACCAGACCGATCACCGTGGAGATGGCGGTGGCCATAATACCGACGGAAAGCGAAACACGTGCACCGTAGATAACACGAACGAGAATGTCGCGGCCAAGGGCGTCGGTGCCAAACGGGTGCTCGGCACACGGAGCCAGCAGCGACGTCTCGGCCATGGTGGTCGAGTCGGAAGCCGTCGGCGAACCGAGCCAGGGCTTAGCCCACAGATCTGCGGTCAGGGCAACCAAAACGACGACGATGATCCAGCAGACACCGATAACGGCGAGCTTGTTCTTGCGAAGACGCTTAAAAGCGTCGCCCCACAGCGTGCGGGACTTGGCGGGAGCAGATGCGGCCTTGGTGGCGGTAGCCTGCTCCTGAGACTGAGAATCAGTTTCCTGCATGAGACGTACCTCCCTTAGGCCTTATCCGACGGACCGCCAAGGCGGATGCGCGGGTCGAGGAATGCATAGCTAATGTCGACGAGCAGGTTGATCACCATGACGACGACGACGATGAGCGTAACGCCGCCCATAACGATGGGCCAGTCACGCATGCTAATGGCGCGATAGACCTCATAGCCGATACCGGGCCAGTTAAAGACCGTTTCGGTCAGGATGGCACCCGAAAGCATGCCGCCAAAGTCGACACCAATATAGGTAACGACGGGGATGAGTGCATTCTTAAGCGCATGCTTGATGATGATCGCGCGATTGGAGAGACCCTTGGCCTTTGCCGTACGGATGTAATCTTGGTTCATGACGTCAAGCAGCTGTGAACGCATAATGCGGGCAGCATAAGCGGTCGAAACCGAAGCCAGCGTAATGGTCGGAAGCACATAGTGCATCCAATCCTGATACTGAGAGCTGGAACCGCCGGCACCCGAAATCGGCATGGAGAATGCGCCGCCGGTGAGATCCTTAAGGATGACGCCGAAGAACAGCTGCAGCAGCATGCCGAGCCAGAAGGCGGGAACGGCAACGAGGATCGACGTGGTGAGCGTTACCAAAATATCCCAGAAGGAATAACGCTTTACCGCCGAAATGATACCCGCACCGATACCCATGATCGCCTCGAGCACGATGGCGCACGCGGCGAGTTTGACCGTATACGGATACTTCTGGGCAAAGATTTCCGTAACCGGCAGCTTGCGCTGGTACGAATTACCCAGATCGCCATGAAGCAGACCGTTCATGTAATACAGATAACGGTCTACAAGCGACGTCTGAACGGGATCGCCGTTCTCGTCAAGGATCGCGTTACCGTCCTCGTCCGTCTGGACCAGGTGATAGCGTACGCGAAGCTGAAGCTCTACCTCGGGGGACAGAGCCTTGTCTCCACCGATCAACTTGATCGGATCTCCCGGCACGATATTCTGGAGGGCGAACAGAATCAGCGTGACGCCCAAAAACACCGGGATGAACTGAAGCACACGTTTAACGATGTACTTACCCATACCACTCCCCTATCTAGGGATTAACCTAAATGGGATGCCGATCGCCAGACCGGCATCCCAAAATTACCATCAGCCAGTTTACCCCAGGTTAGGGGGAACTGTATGTTTCCCATGAGGTCTACGTAAATACTTGACCCTCACGGAAGCTGCAAAACTCTTAGGCGAGCTCAGCGGTACCCAGATCGGCGTGCTTCTGCGGATCAACGTAGAGGTACTTGACGCGGTCGGAGCCAGCGATGGTGTGCGTGTAGAACATCACCGGGATGACCGGGCAGTCGGCGGCGACCATGGCGTCGGCCTCCTGCATCTTGGCGATACGCTCGTCGTCGTCAACCGTGGCACGGGCCTCGTCAACCTTGGCGTCAAAGTCGGGGTTGCTGTAACCGGAGCGGTTGTCGCCACCCAGGGAGTCGGAGTGGAACAGCGGATACAGGAAGTTGTCCATGATCGGGTAATCGGCGATCCAGCCCAGACGGCCGAACTGATAGTTGA
Source organism: Collinsella sp. AM24-1 (assembly GCF_003470325.1). Taxonomy (NCBI): domain Bacteria; kingdom Bacillati; phylum Actinomycetota; class Coriobacteriia; order Coriobacteriales; family Coriobacteriaceae; genus Collinsella; species Collinsella sp. AM24-1. Next base: position 78,359 of record NZ_QRHM01000008.1, read on the forward strand.
AGTTCTGATACTGCTCGAGCAGGGCAGACCACTCAGGGGTATCGGAGACGGCGGTGACGCCCACCTTGGCGAGGTCGCCGATGATGGACTCCATGATCTCCTTGTGGCCGCCGTCCTGGTTGTAGGACAGGGTCACATTGATGCCACGATCGCCGTTAGCGCCAGCGGGAGCGACCTTGTCGAGGTACTCGTTAGCCTTGTCGACGTCGTAGGCGCAGAACTCCCATGCGCCCTCCTTGTAGCCGGCGATTCCCGGAGGAACGATGCCGTCAGCGGGGGTACGGGTGCCCTTGAAGATGGTCTTGCAGATGGCCTCACGGTTGATAGCCAGGGAGATGCCCCTACGCAGGTCAGCGTTGTTGAACGGCTCGGCCGTGGTGTTGCACGTCAGATAGTACGTGGAAGGCTCGGAACCGAGCAGCATGCGCGCACCATCACTCATGGTGTAGCCATCCTTGGACTCGCCGCGGTCCTTCTTGGCGGCGTCGATCTGAGCAACGGGAACGTCGCAGACATCAAGGTTACCGGCCTGGAACTCCTTGTAAGCGGTCTCCACGTCCTTGATGACCTGGAAGTGGATGGCGTCGATCTTGGCCTTGTCGCCATAATAATCGTCGAACTTCTTGAGGTTGATCTCCTGACCATCCTCCCACTTACCGTCCATCATGAACGGGCCGTTGCCGACCGGGGCAAGATAGAAGCTCTTGACATCGGTCTCGGCGCACTCGGGAACCGGGGACAGAGCCGGGTGAGAGGCGACGAAGGGGAAGTCGGCGTAGGCGGAAGTCAGCTTGACGACGAGGGTCTCGTCATCCGGGCAGGTAACGCCGGACAGCTCGGTAGCATTACCGGCAAGCAGATCGTCATAGCCCTCGACCATGGAAAGGTGGTAGGAGACCTCGGAAGGACCATACTCGGTAGCGATGGCCGACTTAGTGTTGACCAGGCGCTCCCAGCCGAGCTTGAAGGACTTGGAGGTAACGTCGTCACCGTTGTGGAACTTGGCCTTCTTGATCTTGAAGGTGAACTCGGTGGCGTCGTCGTTAGCCTCAAAGGACTCGCAAGCCAGCGGAACGATCTCGCCCTTCTCGTTATCGTACTCCGTCAGAGCGTCGAAGAGCTGGTACTCGACCTGAGTGCCCTGATCCTCCTGGACGTTGTAGGGGTCGATGCAGACCGGGTTGTTGATGTAGAAGTTCAGCGTCGAACCGGAGTCAGATCCGGAAGCGTCGCCGCCCTTCTTGCCGCATGCGGCAAGAAAAGCCATGGAGCTCGCAGCGAGGGTGCCGCCAACAAAGGCGCGACGACCCATAACGGGCTGGTGGAACATAGAATCAGCCATGCCATCCTCCTTATGAGATAGGACAAAGTGAATTCGGCCGGGCAACGTCGAGACAGCCCAGTCGAACTATTCAAACGCGGTCCGCCGTTATGGCTGGTTATGCAATGCGGGCCAACGTTTTGCAATACAGTAGCGCATTTTATGCACAATTTGGCGCTGATTCCGGTTAACGGTCGAGAATTTCTTTAGTTGGGCGAAGTATGTGGGGATATTTTGACCCTGTTACAAACATGTAAACAAAAAGGGTCCCGCACAAAGCGGAACCCTTTTCATGCATATATGCGACACGAGCTTAGTAGCCCACGATGCCCTGCGGGAAAAAGAACATGCACAGAACGACACACACGGCAAAAACGACGGCCATAATTACCGTCAGGCGATCGAGGTTCTGCTCCATAACGCCCGTGGCAGAGCTGGAGTTATACAGCGAGCTGGCAATCATATCCGAAACGCCGGTACCCTTACCGGAGTGCATCAGGACGAGAATCGTCAGCGCCACGGCAGAGACAGCCCAAACGACAAACAGAAGAATCTGGAACGGACCCATAGATAAGCTCCTTAATAGAACAATTCAAACTCCAGTACTGTACCACAACCTTCAACACTCCCCCACCTGCCATTTAGGGACAGGGTAGAAATGGCAGAAATACAAAAAAGGGGGTTGTCCGGTTGTGGACAACCCCCTTACTAGAAAACGGTATTTGTTTTCTATTAGGCCTCGGTGGCGAGCACGCGGCCCGTCATCTCGGCGGAAGGCTCAAGACCAGCCATGGTGAGCATGGTCGGAGCGATATCGGAAAGACGGCCGTCCTCGATACCGGTGAGCTGTGCCTTCTCATCAACGATGATGAACGGCACACGGTTGGTGGTGTGAGCCGTGAACGGATGCTTGGAACCGTCGGAAGCAACGTCAAACATGTGATCGGCGTTGCCGTGGTCGGCGGTGATCAGAGCAAAGCCGCCCTTAGCGAGAATCGCCGGGACAACCTTGGACAGAGCATCGTCAACAGCCTCCACGGCCTTAACGGCGGCGTCGAAGACACCGGTGTGACCAACCATGTCGCAGTTCGCGAAGTTCACGATGTAGAAATCAGCGCGATCCTCGTTGATTGCGGCGACGAGCTTCTCGGTAACCTCGGGAGCGCTCATCTCAGGCTGCAGATCGTAGGTAGCGACCTTGGGGGAAGCGACGAGCACGCGCTCCTCGCCCTCCTTGGGCTCCTCGATGCCGCCGTTGAGGAAGAACGTCACATGGGCGTACTTCTCGGTCTCGGCGGTGTGCAGCTGCTTCAGGCCATTGGCGGCAACAACGTCGGCCAGGACGTTCTCGGGGAACGTCTTGGGGAAGGCGACCTCAACGTCAAACGTCGGATCGTACTCGGTCATCGTCACAAAGTGCGAAAGCTTGATCTGCTCGCGCTCAAAGCCGTCGAACTCCTTGTCCGTGAACACGCGGGTCATCTGACGAGCGCGGTCGGGACGGAAGTTGAAGAAGATGGCCGCGTCGCCCTCGTGGATGCCCTCGTTGTGGGCAGCGAAGGGCTCGACGAACTCGTCGCCGCGCGGATCCTTCTCGTAGTAGGCCTTGATACCGGCAACGGGGTCGGTATCGGCATCGGACGCGTTGACCATGACGTCGTAGGCACGCTGGATGCGCTCCCAGCGGTTGTCGCGGTCCATGGCCCAATAGCGGCCCGAAACGGTGGCAACGCGAGCGTCGCAACCGGTCTCCTCGGAGATCTTAGCCAGAAAAGCGCAGAACTCGCTCATGTAGCCGGCACCGGACTGCGGGTCGACGTCGCGGCCATCCATGAAGGCGTGGACGCGAACGGTCTTGACGCCATGCTGGGCAGCCATCTTGACCAGAGCCTCGACGTGGTTCATGTGAGAATGAACACCGCCAGGGCTCATAAGGCCCATAAGGTGGAGAGTCTTGCCGTCAGCCTTGACGTCGTCCATAGCCTTGACGAAGACCTCGTTCTTGGCGATGGAGCCGTCCTTGATGGCGTTGTTGATGCGCGAAAGCTCCTGGAACACGATGCGGCCGGCACCGATGTTGAGGTGACCCACCTCGGAGTTGCCCATCTGGCCGTCGGGAAGGCCCACGTCCTCGCCCGAAGCACCGAGCGTGGTGTGAGGATACTTCTCGTACAGGCTATCAAGGAAGGGCGTCTTGGCAGCGGCGACGGCGTTCTCGCCATCAGCCGGAGCAAGGCCGCAGCCATCCATGATGATCAGGAGTGCAGGAAGATGACGCTGTGCCATATGTCCTACTCGCCTGCCTTGACGACCATAGAGGCGAAGTCGGCAGCCTTGAGCGAAGCGCCGCCCACGAGGGCGCCGTCAACGTCGGGCTTGGCGACGAGCTCGGCAATGTTGCCGGGCTTAGCGGAACCACCGTACAGGACGCGGATACCGTCGGCGAGCTCCTCGCCAAACATCTCCTTGAGGGTCTCACGGATAGCGCCGCAGACCTCCTGAGCGTCCTCGGCGGTAGCGGTCTTGCCGGTGCCGATGGCCCAGATGGGCTCGTAGGCGACGACGACCTGCTTGGGGCAGGTGATCTCAAGACCAGCAAGGCCAGCTTTGACCTGGTTCACGACGTGCTCGACATAGGTGCCAGCCTCGCGGACCTCGAGGGACTCGCCGCAGCAGAAGACGGGAACAAGACCGGCGGCAACGAGGGCCTTGGCCTTCTTGTTCTGGTCCTCGTCGGTCTCGTGGAAGTAGTCGCGACGCTCGGAGTGACCGATGATGCAGTAGGTGCAGCCAGCGGACTTGAGCATGTCGCAAGAGGACTCACCGGTGAAGGCACCCTTGGCCTCCCAGTACACGTTCTGTGCACCGAGGGCGATGGGGGCAGCCTGAATGCGGTCATGAACCGTGGTGATGTCAATGGTCGGAGGGCAGACGAGCACCTCGACGCCAGCCGGAACCTCGGGCAGAGCCTGAGCCAGCTCGTCGGCGAGCTTGGCGGCCTCGGCGACGTCGTTGTTCATCTTCCAGTTACCAGCGATAAGAAGGGTGCGATTAGGCATCGAGAAGCGCCTCCACTCCGGGCAGGGCCTTACCCTCGACGAGCTCCATGGAAGCGCCACCACCGGTGGAGATCCAGCTCATCTTGTCGGCCAGGTTGAACTTGTTGACAGCCGCGACAGAGTCACCACCGCCGATGATCGAGGTGCAGTCGGCCTCGGCGACGGCCTCGGCGATAGCCTGGGTGCCGTGAGCGAAGTTGTCGAACTCGAAGACGCCCATGGGGCCGTTCCAGAACACGGTCTTGGCGCCCTTGACGGCCTCGGCGTAGAGCTCCTCGGTCTTGGGGCCGATGTCCATGCCCTCACGATCGTCGGGGATAGCGTCGGAAGCGACAACCTCGGGGACAGCGTCCTCGCCAAAGTGATCGGCAACGCGGTTGTCGATGGGGAGCAGGATCTTGACGCCCTTCTCCTCGGCCTTCTTGAGCATCTCGCCGGCGCGCTCGACCCAGTCCTCTTCCTTGAGGGACTGACCGACGGTCAGGCCCTGAGCCAGGAAGAAGGTGTAGGCCATGCCGCCACCGATGATCAGGGTGTCAGCGGAGTCGATGAGGTGATCGAGAACGCCGATCTTGGAGGAAACCTTGGAACCGCCGACGATAGCGACGAAGGGGCGCTCGGGCTCGGCGAAGATGCCGGTCAGCGTGTCGACCTCCTTCTCGAGCAGGAAGCCGGCGACGGCAGGCAGGTAAGCGGCGGGGCCCACGACGGAACCCTGGGCGCGGTGAGCGGTGCCGAAGGCATCGAGAACGAAGACGTCACCATAGGAAGCGAGCTTCTTGGCGATCTCGGGATCGTTCTTCTTCTCACGCTTGTCGAAACGGACGTTCTCGAGAACGAGGACCTTGCCCGGCTCGACGGCGGCGACAGCCTCAGCAGCCTTCTCGCCGTAGGTGTCGGCGACAAAGGCAACATCGAGACCAGAGAGCTCAGCGAGCTTCTTGGCGACAGGCTCAAGGGAGAGCTCAGGCTGGAAGCCGGTGCCCTCGGGACGGCCGAGGTGGCTCATGAGAATGACGCGAGCGTTGTGCTCAACGAGGTAGTTGATGGTGGGCAGGGCAGCCTTGATGCGGGTGGTGTCGCCAACGACGCCATCCTTGATAGGCACGTTGAAGTCAACGCGGACGAGAACGCGCTTGCCGTCGACATCGATGTCGCGGACGGTCTTCTTGGTAAAGGCCATGTTTGCTTCTACCTTTCGTACGTGTCTGCCTCCCATTACGGCAGACGATTTCCTATAAAAAGGGCGCGACCCTAGGGTGTAAGCCCTATAAGGCCGCGCCCTTCTTTAGACGCTCAACGAGCTATTCGCTAAAAGCTAAATTAAGCAACGAACTTCTCGAAGTACTTGATGGTGCGGACCATCTGAGAGGTGTAAGAGTTCTCGTTGTCGTACCAAGAGGTGACCTGAACGAGGGTCTGGCCGTTGCCGAGATCAGAGCACATGGTCTGAGTGGCGTCGAAGATGGAGCCGTGGGTCTCGCCGATGATGTCGGTGGAGACGATGTCGTCCTCGTTGTAACCGAAGGTCTCGGAGATGGTGGCAGCGTAGGCCTTCATAGCGGCGTTGACCTCGTCGACGGTGACCTTCTTGTCAACGACAGCGTAGAGGTTGGTGATGGAGCCGGTCGGCGTCGGGACGCGCTGGGCGGCACCGATGAGCTTACCGTTGAGCTCGGGGAGAACCAGGCCGATAGCCTTGGCAGCACCGGTGGTGTTGGGGACGATGTTGACGGCGCAGGCGCGGCTACGACGCTTGTTGCCCTTGCGCTGCGGGCCGTCGAGCGGCATCTGGTCGCCAGTCCAGGCGTGAATGGTGGTCATGATGCCGGACACGATGGGAGCGAAGTCGTTCAGACCCTTGGCCATCGGGGCGAGGCAGTTGGTGGTGCAGGAAGCAGCAGAGATGATGTTGTCCTCAGCGGTCAGCGTCTCGTGGTTGACGTTGTACACGATGGTGGGCAGATCGCTGCCGGCCGGAGCGGAGATGACGACCTTCTTGGCGCCAGCGTTGATGTGGGCCTGAGCCTTAGCCTTGCTGGTGTAGAAGCCGGTGCACTCGAGAACGACGTCGACGTCGAGGTCGCCCCAAGGCAGGTTGTTGGCGTCGGCCTCCTTGTAGATCTTGATCTCCTTGCCGTCAACGGTGATGGAATCCTCGCCAGCAACGACCTCGTGATCGCGAGCGTAGTTGCCCTGCGTGGAGTCGTACTTCAGCAGGTAAGCGAGCATATCGGGAGAGGTGAGGTCGTTGATAGCGACGATCTCGGAGCCCTCATGACCGAACATCTGACGGAAAGCCAGACGACCGATGCGACCGAAGCCGTTAATAGCAACCTTTACTGCCATTGTGTCTCCTTTCGTAAGGCCCCCGCAAGCTACAGCGCCCGCCGTTGAGGCCCACAAACTAACCACTCGCCTAATATACCTTTTTTTTGACTTGAATTTCACGAGAATAGTCGAAATTGAAAATCAAATTTACGTTAAAACGTTTTAAAGAATAAAATAGCAGCTAAATCCGTATATAAGTCGATACTTTAAACTACCGGTTTGCTTCAATGAGCTTTTCAAGCCTCAAAACTCGATGGTAGAGGGCCGACTTCGACAAGGGAGGGTCAGCCATCTCACCTAAATCACGCAGCGACAGATCGGGATAGCGCTCGCGCAGGTCGCAAAAGACCGCCAAGGCATCCGGAAGCGCATCGCGAAGGCCGCGCTGCTCGAGCTCATCGATAAGCGCAAGCTGATGTTGGGCAGCACCGGCGCTTCTGGTCTGGTTGGCGAGCTCGGCGTTCACGCGACGGTTCACATCGTTCTTAACCAACTTGACCGCGCGCGCCTCCTCAATCTCGGCAACGCTGCGCTTGGCACCAATCAGCTTTAATAGATGCTCGATTTCCTCGGCGCTCTTAATGTACACGGCATATGACCCCCGCCGTGCATTAACACGAGCATGGACCCCAATCTGCCCCAACAGGTCGCAAAGCCCCTTAGCATATTGCTCGCCCTGCACCGCGATCTCCAAATGAAAATCGCCGCGTGGATCGGCCACGAAGCCGCCCGCGATGAGCGCGCCGCGGATGTAGGCAAGCCTGCAGCAGGGACGGGCAACGATGTGTCGGGGAACACCAGCGACGAGCCCTCCCCTGCGGTCTAGAATGCCCAGCAGCACCAGAGCCTTGTCCAGGTCGGGTTGATCGGGCAGGGTAATGAGATAGTTACGGACCTTATGCAAGACCGATTTACGAACGGTGAATTCCGTTTTGAGCTTAAGAATGCGATGCGTCAGCGTGATCATCGTGCGCGCGACGGCTCCCGTCTCGGTCGCGACCGTCAAACGATACCGCCCGGAGCCGGCCAACGAAAGCGTACCGCTCACACGCGTCAGGGCGGCAAGCGTCGACAAATCGCAGTATTCACATTCGGGTTCGCAGCGCGCAAGCTCGTCACGCACCTCGGCGGTAAACGACATGCAGGCCTATGCCTTCGTGTTGGCGCGCGACAGGTCGCGGTGGGAGATGCTCACGTGATACTGGGCGCCTTCCAGGTAACGGGCCGTGGCCTCGGCGATGGCGACGCTACGGTGCTGTCCGCCCGTGCAGCCGATGGCGATAGAAAGCTGCGGCTTACCCTCCGCGATATAGCCCGGCATCACCGTATCGAGCAGCTGCGTCCAGGCCTTCCAGAACTCCTGGGTCTTGGGATGGTCCAGAACAAAGTCGGAGACCTTTTTATCGAGACCGGTCATGGTGCGCATCTCGGGATCGTAGAACGGATTGGGCAGGAAGCGAACGTCGATCATAATGTCCGCCTCGACGGGCATACCGTGCTTAAAGCCAAACGAGAACACGTGAACGTCCATGAGCTGCTGGTCGGACAACTCGGAGAACGCCATGCGCAATTTGTTGCGCAGCGCAGAGGTGCGTAGGCGGCTCGTGTCGATAATCATATCGGCTCGATCGCGCACACCCTGCAGCTGCAGGCGCTCGCGCTGAATCGCATCGGCCGTAGTCTCCCCCGGCTTGGCAATGGGATGACGGCGGCGATTTTCGCTGTAGCGACGAATCAGTACCTCGTCAGAAGCCTCCAGGAACACGATGTCGCAGCTCATCTCGCGCTCTTCGAGCGCGGCGACCGCATCGAGCAGCTCATCGAACAAGCCCTGGCTACGCAAATCGCAGGTGACGGCGAGATGCCTGCCCACGCCCGTATTAATGCCAACGAGCTCGGCAAGCTGGGCGATCAGACGCGGAGGCAGGTTATCGATGCAAAAATAGCCCATGTCCTCGAACACGTGCATGGCCTGCGTGCGGCCCGATCCGGACATTCCGGTGATGATGACGATATCGGGGATGCGCTCCGAGCGCTCCGCCGCATCCATGGCATCTCCCTTTTGCATGTGCTGCCTCCCGAAAACAAGCACGGGACCCAGCAACCCGGATCCCGCGCGGTCAATTGCCTTTATTGAGTATACCGCCCCGAGCGGATACGAGGCCTGTCTTACGCCTCAAGCGCAGCCTTGAACCAACTTGTAATACTCGTGGGGTGCGTGATGGCGGTGCCGACGACAACGGCCCAGGCGCCAGCATCGATCGCGGCGCGAGCCTCCTCGGGCGTATGCACGCGACCCTCGCAAATGATGGGAAGGCCGGGGAATTCCTCGGTCGCCTGACGCAGGAGCGGCAGGTCGGGGCCATCGGCCATGGTGCAGTCGATGGCGGCGACACCGTGAGAGAGCGTGGTAGATACCAGGTCGAAGCCCATATCAACCGCACGGCGAATGTCCTCGATGGTGGCACAATCCGCCATCAGGAGCACACCCTCCTCGTGCAGCGGACGGAAGGTATCCTCGACCGTCTTGCCATCGGGGCGCGGACGATCGGTGGCATCGATCGCCACGATATCGGCACCAGCAGCAACGCAGGCGCGGGCGTGACGCAGCGTCGGCGTGATGTAAACGCCCTCGTGTCCATCCTTCCATAGGCCAATAACAGGAACCTCACAGCGACCCTTAATGGCGGCAATGTCGGCAAGGCCCTGGCAGCGAATGGCGGCGGCGCCGCCGAGTTCGCAAGCGCGAGACATTTGAGCCATGGTCTCGGGCGTACGAAGCGGCTCGCCCATATACGCCTGAACGCTCACGACGAGCTTTCCCTTCAGGGATTGAATCAAAGGATCAACGGTCATGTGCGACTCAACCTTTCTCAAAACAGCCTTCTGAGACACCGCACCTTGACGTTCAAACCGTCGCTCGCGTACCGAAGTACGCTTCGCTCCTCTTTCACGTCAATCTGCGGCACCTCAGAAGGCGCACTTGGTAGTTATGTTTACTTCAACGACGCAAGAAGGTGTTCGGCGGCACCGATAAGCGGCGCGTCGCCCTCCAGAGAACCGATGAGGATCGGCGTGTCCTGAAGCGGGTCGAGCGCCTGGCTGGCATAGCCCTCGTGCACCGAGTCCTTCCACGTCTGCGAACGCCAATCGGGACCCTGATGAATTACGCCGCCCGAAAGCACGATGACCTCTGGATCCAGAATATTGGCAAGCGAGCCCAAGCTGGCGCCCAGCGCAAAGCCGGCGTCATGGATGACCTCGGTCGCCTTTGCGTCGCCAGCACGACACAGGTCGTTCACATCGCGACCGACCGAAGGACGGCTGGGGTCGACGCGGCCAAAACGCTCATCGTACATTCGACCAATGGAAGTGCCCGAAGCAACCGACTCCAGATGGCCGGAACGCCCGCAGGCGCAGGGAATGCCGGCGGCAGCCGAGCACTCGATGTGGCCCATATGGCCGGCAGCACCATGGAAGCCCTGCATCACGCGGCCGTTCTCGACATATGCGCCGCCGATGCCCGTGCCGATGCCAAGACACAAGACGGAGAACTTGCCCTTGCCGACGCCCCAGTGGGCCTCGCCCAGAGCATGAGCCTGCACGTCGCCTACGACGGCAACGGGAAGACCGAGGTCCTCGCGCAGACGCGGCCCCAACTGAACGCCGGACCAGCCGGGCATGATCTCATTGGCATACGCGATGGCGCCCGTCTTGGGATCGACGACGCCGGCGGCACCGATACCGACGCCAAGGACCTCGACATCGGGATTCGACTCGAGAGCAGCCTTGATGGACGCCTCGATACGCTGGAATACGGCCTCGCCGCCCTCCTGGGCCTCGGTAGGAACCTCGGCCTCAAAAACGGGATGGGGCACGCTGCCGTCAGCCGGGTACTCCATGATGGCAGTCGCGATCTTAGTTCCGCCGATATCGACAGAGCAGACGTACTTGTTCTCCATGTCGCTCTCCTTAGGAGATAAAAAACAACTACAGGAAATGCGCCGTCAGGCTAGCCGTCACAGCGCGGTAAAGGTTTTCCAGGTGCCCGAAATCGCCGAGAAACCGTGTGGCCATTGACCTAATGGGTCATGGCCGCACGGTTGAGGCGCGAGGTTGGGCGCCTGGGAAAGCACTACAGCAGACCGTTGTCCTGAAGGACCTTCTTAATCGCCTCGACGTTCTCGCCGGTCATGGCCTTCACCGGGCGCGGCATGGTCGGGCTGTCGAAGATGCCCATGAGGTTCATAGCAGTCTTGAAGGCGCCAACGCCACCGGCATAGCCCTGGACGCCAGAGGTGACATCCCAGATGTGCGAAATCTCATTGAGGCGATCCTGCTCGGCCTTGACGGTAGCCCAGTCACCAGCCTGGGCGGCCTTCCACTGACGCACGTAGCCCTCGGGCTCAACGTTGGCGAGACCCGGGACGGAACCGTCGGCGCCACCGAGGTAGGCGCCGTCGACAACAACCTCATGACCGGTGAGGATGCTCATCGGATGTCCGTTCTTCTCGTTCTCCTGAACGAGGTAGCGGAACGAGATGTCATCACCCGAGGAATCCTTGACGCCGGCCAGAACGCCCTCGGCGCCGAGCTTGGCAAGGAGCTTCCAGGGGAGCTTGGTGTGGACGCACACGGGGATGTCGTAGGCGAAGATGGGCAGGTCGAGTTCCTCATGCAGGATGCGGAAGTGCTCCTCGACCTCGGTCATGCCCTGCAGAGCATAGAACGGGCAGGTGGCGACAAGCGCATCGGCGCCCAGCTCCTGAGCGACCTTGCCGTGCTCGATCATGCGCTCGGTCTCGGTGTCGATGATGCCGACCAGAACGGGAACGCGGTGGTCGACGATACGGACGGCCTCGGCGATGATCTGACGGCGACGCTCGTCGGTGGAGAAGACAACCTCGCCCGAGGAGCCCAGGAAGAACAAGCCATCGACGCCGGCATCGATCATGCGGTTGATGCTGCGCTCAAAGGAGGCAACATCGAGCTGGTGGTCTTCGGTATCGGGAACAACGACGGGAGGGATAACGCCGGTGAATTTCTGAGTTGCCACAAGAATCTCCTTAGCTGTCTGGCGGGCAGCCCTATGCCGCCCACTCTTGTTGGCAGTGTCCAGGCCGTCTAGGCCAAAGAACACGGGTAGAACGTTTGGTTAAAGAAGTCGACGACTTTGTTTTCGAACGCATTGATGCGCTCGTGAGCGTATTTTGCATAGATGATATGCCTCCGGTCACACTCAAGACCGTTGAATACGGCAAACTGATCCTTGGGATCGCTCACGGTATCCATAAGCGATGTGCCCATGAGCACCGATCCGCGCACCCGAGACGACAGCGCCTCGAGGCCGCCAGGAAGCGGATTGGCAACCGCCGTGCAGGCGAGGCCCCGCTCGTCCAGAGCAGAAACCGCCAGCGCGACTCCGCCGCCAAGGCCCTCGCCCCATGCAAAGATGCGGTCGGGGTCCACGCCATCAAGATTGCGCGCCACCTTCGCCATCGCGCAACCCCAACGGACGCGCTTGACAAAAGCAGGAGAGGCAATCCCCTGCTGCAGCTCGCTGGATCCAATCGCCTCATCGTCCAGCGCAAGCACGGCATATCCCATGGCCGCAAACCTCGTCACGTGATGCCATCCCCGCACGGGTCGGTCGATGTCGTGAAACATCAGACATAGCGGCACAAGCTCGGATGCTCGGGCGCGACCGGCAGGCTCAATCAAGCGTGCGTGGACCACATCGCCACCAAGCTCAAAGGAAACCTCGGAGTAGCGGGCATACGGATTGGCGAAATCGATCACCGTAATACTCGGCCCGCAAACCTCAAGGTCCGAAGCGGCTATCTCTAATTCGGAAACATCCGCAGAAGCATCACCGCGCCAATCCCGGAAATCAGCGAGCCTTGACGAGACCGTTCCGGGAATCCCCACAAGGTCGGAGACAATCAGCTCATTGACATTGCTCTCGCACTTAGACATAAGCCTCCCCTCCCTTGCAGAAAAACGGAATGATCAGATCGTCAAAATCCTGAATCTCCTCGTGGCCAAAGCCTTCAAAGAACTCATGACGCTTTTCACAGGTCAGGTTGTTATAGACCGCAAACTGCGTCGCTGGCGGACAGACGGTATCGGCTGTGCCGGTGCCAAACAGCACGGGGCATTTGACCATAGGGGCAAAGTTCTTGGAATCGAAGTACGCCAGCTTGGCATAGGCTTCGTCGATACGAGTCGAGTCCTCGTCAAACCAGCGAGACCAATAGCGCAGGCCCTCGTAGGCAATGTCGTCGGCATCCAAATCCCAGACCAGGCGGAAATCCGACAGGAAGGGATAGAGGATGGCGGCGCGATTGATAAGCTCGCTGTTAAGTGCACAGGTCGCAATGCCCAAACCGCCACCCTGCGACGCGCCGTTCACAAACACACGGGCAAGATCGATGCCCTCGAGCTCGCGAACGATGCGGCACAGGATGCGAATATCTTGGTGCAAGCGGACATAGTAGAGGTTGGCCGGATCACCGTCGATACCGGCGACGATATGGCCCGCGACCGTTGTGCCCTCAAATCCACCAATGTCCTCGGAGGGACCTCCTTGGCCGGGGCAGTCGAGGGCGATGAGTGCCATGCCCATGCCCGCAAACGACGCCTGCTCAAACCAGCTGCGGCTTGCACCCGGATACCCATGGAACTGAAGTACCAATGGCACGGGCTCGTCCGAGACGGGTTTAAGGTACTTGGCATGCAGGCGAGCGCCACACATGCCGGTATACCAGAGGTCGAAAAGCTGGCAGGTCACGGCATCGGTGACCGATGCCGCCTCGATCGCATAGTCGAGCTCGACGGCATCGGCCTCGGCCATGCGGTCATTCCAAAAGAGATCGAAATCTGATGGACGGGGCATGGCGCCTCGATATTCACCAAATTGATGTTGTAGCTCCTGAGCACTTGGCATGGCTCGTGAACCCAACCTTTCGAAATCGCAACGGAGGTGCGCCCGGCAAGGGAACCGGGCGCACGGGAGGGAAAGCGAGGCTACTCGCCGAGCTTGGGATGCAGCAGCGACGGCGCAGCGCCGAGCAGCATCTTGGTGTAGGGGTCCTGGGGGTGCTGGAAGACCTGCTTGGCCTCGCCCTGCTCGACGATCTTGCCGCCATTCATAACGATGATGTCGTCAGAGATATAGCGGACCGTCTGGATGTCATGGCTGATGAACACCATGGCCAGGCCGAGCTCCTTCTTAAGGTCGGTCAGCAGGTTCAGAATCTGCGCGCGGACCGAAACGTCCAGAGCCGAGGTGGGCTCGTCGGCAATGATGGCATCGGGGTTCAGCGACAGGGCACGGGCAATTGCGACGCGCTGGCGCTGGCCGCCCGAAAGCTGGCCGGGAAGAACCTCGGCGGCGGAGCTGGGCAGACCGGTGAGCTCCAAGAGCTCCTTGACGCGCTTCTCCTGCTCGGCCTCGGTACCCAGGTTGTGGACGCGCATGGGGTCGAGCAGCTGCTCGCGAACGACCATGCGGGGATTGAGCGCCGTAGCCGGATTCTGGAACACGACCGAGATGACACGACCCATGTGGCGACGGTCCTCGGCGGTACGCTTGGTTACGTCCTTGCCCTTAAAGTAGACCTTGCCGCTCGTGGGGGCCTGCAGGCCGCACATGACGTTGGCGGTGGTGGACTTACCGCAACCGGACTCGCCGACGATGCCGATCGTCTGACCGGGCATGAGCCTAATCGTTACACCCTGGACGGCGTGAACCAGGTTGGGGTGCAGAATCGAGCCGGTACGGGTCCTAAAGGTGACGTGGACGTCATCAAGGAAGATGATCGGCTCGACGCCGTTGACTGCGGTCTCGCTCATCTACATCACCTCCGCGTGAGGGGTCAAACCATTTGCCTTGAGCACCTCGTCGGGGAGCTCGGAATAGAAGTGCTCGGTGCCGGGCACGCGCTTGAAGACCGGACGGGTGTCCAGGCCAATGCGCGGATGGCTCGAGCGGGGCGCGAAGCGATCGCCCTTGGGGAAATCGCGCGGGCTCGGAACGGCGCCGGGCACCTGGTGCAGACGGCCCGAACCGCTCTCGATGGACAGAACGGAGCCCAGAAGACCGCGGGTGTACTCGTGGATCGGGTTAGTGAGCAGCTCCTTGGTGGGCGCCTGCTCGATAACCTGACCGGCGTACATAACCGTGATGTTATGGGCGACCTCGGCGACCAGCGCCAAGTCATGCGAGACGAAGATCATGGCAAAGCCGAGCTTGGCCTGAAGGTCGTTGAGCAGCTTGATGACCTGCTTCTGGACGGTAACGTCCAGAGCGGTCGTGGGCTCGTCGCAGATGACCAGCTTGGGGTCGCGGGTAAGGGCCATGGCGATCAGGACACGCTGACGCTGGCCACCGGAAAGCTCATGCGGGTAGCTCTCGAGCGTACGCTTGGGGTCGAGGCCCACGAGCTCCAGGAGTTCCTCGGCGCTGCGGGTGCCGCCGCGCTTGGTGAGCTGCTTCATCTGGGCAGAGATGAGCATGGAGGGGTTGAGCGAGGACAGGGCGTCCTGATAGACCATGGCGATATCGGTACCGCGCAGGCCGAACCACTCCTTCTTGCTCATCTTGAGCAGGTCACGGCCCTCCCAGAGGACCTCGCCGGAAAGATGTTCGTCATCGTCGGTCAGGCCCATGATGGCCAGCGTGGTGATGGACTTACCGCAACCGGACTCGCCCACCAGGCCCATGGTCTGACCAGGACGGACGTCAAAGTTGACATGGTCGACGACGTTGATATCGCCGTGATGCTCAAACTGAATGCAGAAGTCACGGACCGAGAGAATCGGTTCGACAGACTCGTCGGGCACATGGCGATCGTCACGCTTGAGCTCGACATCGCGCAGGGCGCCAAGGCGAGCGGAGAGGGACTGGGCCTGCTCCTTGTAGGCGCGAACGGGGTCGGAGACCAGCAGGTCGGCCTCGCGACGCTTGGAGGAATCGGTCGGATCCAGGGCGGCGGAGGGAGCAGCGGCCATGGCGTCGGTAATGCCCTCGGAGAGGATGTTGAGCGCCAGGCAGGTGATCATGATGGCCAGGCCCGGGAACAGCGCCTGCCACCAACGGCCGGCGAGCACGCCGCCGCGGGCGTCGGCGAGGATGTTGCCCCAGGTAGCGGTGGGCTCCTGGATACCAGCGCCGATGAAGGTCAGCGAGGCCTCGAAGATGATGGCGTCGGCGACCAGGGTAACGGTGAAGACCATGATCGGGGCGATGCAGTTACGCAGAACATGCTTGATCAAAATCCACGGAGCCTTGGCGCCGGAAACGATGACCGCGCGGACATAGTCCTCGCCGTACTCGGACACGATGTTGGCGCGCACGATACGGGCAATCTGCGGAGTGTACATAAAGCCGATGGCGAAGATGATCGACGGCACGGAGTTGCCCAGGATGGAGACGAAGACGGCCGCGAGGGCGATGCCCGGGATGGACATGATGATGTCCAGGATACGCATGATCGTCTCGGAAACGGCCTTGCGCGAAACCGCCGCAAGGGCGCCCACGACCGAGCCGCAGACCAGAGCCATGGCAGTGGCGCCAAAGCCGATAATCAGCGAGTAACGACCACCGTAGAGCATGCGCGACAGAATGTCGCGACCCTTATCGTCGGTACCGAAGATAAATCCGTTGCCGGGAGCCTGGCGAGCCGTAAAAATCTCGACCGGGCTATAGGGGGCAAGAAGGGGCGCCAGAATCGCAGTCAGGGCGACCAGCACCAACACGACGGCGGCAATCTTAGAAGACAGCGTCATCTTCTTCCAGCCACCGAGCTTGAGCCCCTTGGAGGCAGCCTTCTCGAGCTGCTCGGTTTGCTTCTCTCGAATCTTTACCATAATCTACACCGTCCTGATGCGCGGGTTGATGAGCAGGTAGAGCATGTCAACCACGATGTTGATGATGATGAAGGCAAGAGCAACGACGATAACGACGCCCTGAACCAGGTTCGCCTCGTTGCCCTGAACGCCCTGCAGAATCGCGGTGCCCATGCCGGGGAGGTTGAAGATAACCTCGATGACGACGGCGCCGCCCATGAGGTAACCGATCTTAAGACCGAGGGTGGTGACCGGGGTGATCAGCGCATTGCGAAGAACGTTGATGCCGACGACGACCTTCTCGGGAACGCCGGCGCCGCGAGCCATACGGACATAATCCTTATCGAGCTCCTCGACCATGGCGGTACGCACGATACGAGTCATCTGGCCCGTCAGCGGAAATGCCAAGGCGATGGCGGGCATAATCATGCGGCCCAGATAACCAGCCGGATTCGTGGTGAAGTGAGGCAGAGCACCCGATGCCGGGAGCACCTTAAGGTAGGAAGAGAACAGCAGGATCAACAGAACGGCAAGCCAGAACGACGGGGTTGCCAAGCCGGCGATGGAAAAGACGCGGATCACTTGGTCCGGCCATTTGTCGCGATACAGTGCCGCGATGACGCCGAGCAAAAACGAAACGACCGCACCGATGGCAAGGCCGATGAAGGTCAGCTGCATCGTGACGGGCAGGGCCGTGGAGATGCGCTTGGCAACGGAGTTGCGAGCAGCACCATAGGTGCCCATGTCGCCATGGATCAAATCGCCCATATAGCGCACGTAGCGCACGGGCCAGGGGTCGTCCAGACCATACTTCTCATGGTACTCGGCAACCGCCTCGGGCGAGGCACCGTCACCCAACGCCGTGTAGGCGGGGTCGGTCTTGGAGAACGACATAAGGAAGAACACCAGGACGGTGACGCCCAATGCCATGATCGGCAGCGCCACAAGACGCCTTCCAATCAAACGTAGCAAGTTGTTCACGTTCTCTCCCCTTTCTTTTGTCGGTAGGACCAACTGGTATATGAGTACGGATACTCATTACAAGACCCGAGCGACATCGAGGTCGCCCGGGTCTTTGTTTCAACTATGAGGATACGGTCCCAACGACCGACATCCTGCATACAGACTCAAGCGAGTCTTACGCCTTGACGGTCGCAACGCCCCTGAAGGACATGCTCGTCGTGCCGATGCCCTTGAAGCCATCGAGGGCCTCGCCGTTGGGCGCAGTGGACGGATCGTCCCAGGAAGCGGAGACGGTCTTGACGTGGACAACGGGGTACAGAACGGCGTTGTCGGCAATGATGTCGAAGCACTCGTTCCACTTCTTCTGCTGCTCGTCGCCCTCGGCGGCAAGAGCCTCGTCCATGAGACTGTGGAGCTTCTGCCACTCAGCGGACTCCTTCCACGGGCAACGGGTCTGCATCCAGACGTTGTCGCCGTACCACCAGTTGAGCAGCAGGTCGGGGTCGGCGCCGAAGCAGGAAGGATCGCCAGGGGCAAGGAGGATATCGTAGGCCTCGCCGCCGTCGATGGCAGCGTAGGTGGCCGGCGAGGTATCGGTCTGGATGGTCACATCGAAGCCGAGGGCGTCGAGGTCGTTCTTGACCTGGGCGGCCATGCCCTTAATCTGCTCGTTGTCGGTGGTGCGCAGGGTGATGGCACCCGGGGTGATGCCAGACTCCTCGATGAGCTTCTTAGCCTTCTTGGCGTCGGTCTTGTACACCGTGGAAGCCTCATGATAGTTGGTGAAGCTCTTGGGCAGGTAGCAGCTGGCAGCGGTGGCAAGGCCGGCGAAGGTGTTGCTGACCATCTTCTCGGTGTCGAGCGCATACATGACAGCCTGACGGACCTTGACGTTGTTCCAAGGCTCCTTGGCGACGTTGAACATGATGAAGCGGGTGCCGAAACCCTGAACGTTATCGATCTTGCAGCCGGCGCTCTCGAGCTGGTCGACGGCGTCAGCGGTAACGAGCTCCATAACGAGCGTGGAGCCCTCCTGCTGAGCGGTAACGCGAGCGGTGGGGTCGGTCAGGATGCTGTACTGGATCTTCTTATCCTCGGCAGCATACTCACCGTTGTACTCGGGGTTGGGAACCAGGGTGATCTCGGTATCGGAGATAGAGTCGTACATCCAGGGGCCGGAGCCGATCGGCTGCTTGGCGCGATCCTCCTCGGTCTGGGTGGCCGGGGTAACGCGGACGATGGCCAGACGATCCTTGAGCAGGGAGAAGTTGGGGACCTTGGTCTTGACCGTCACGGTGCTGGCGTCCTTGGCCTCGATGGACTCGAAGGGCTGGAAGAACGGAGCATAGGTAGCGGAAGCGGCGCAAGCGGTGTAGGAGGCAACGACATCGTCAGCGGTGACCTCGGTGCCATCGGAAAACTTGGCGCCCTTGCGGATGGTGACCTCGAAAGTGGTGTCGTCCACAGACTTGGGATCGTCGGTGGCGAGCTCGTTGAAGGTGCTGTAGTCGTGGTAATCGATGCCGTAGAGGCCCTCGACGACGTGCCAGTTAGCACCCAGGCCCACAGCGGAGCCGGTGCTGGCGGGATCGAAGCTGGACGGAGCGTAAGCGGAACCAGCGGTGATCACGCCGCCGCCACGGTTGGCGGAATCGGTGGAACCGGAAGCGGAACCCTCGTCGTTGGAGCTGCCACCGCAGCCGGTGAGACCAAGCCCTGCGACAGCAGCGACGCTGCCGGTGAGGCCGAGGAACGAACGCCTGGACATACCCTTGTTGATGATGGCCATGTCTTCTCCTATCAATAGAGAATCTTACCCGGGAGCACCTAGACGTGCCCCCGCGCAACTTGCGGACGATATATACCTTACCTACCGACGAACCCAACTGAGGTGCCGCGCTCGGCGACCGATACATACATACGCTTGAACGGTATTTACTACCGTTCACCGAATTCATTGACAAACGATTCGCCAGACAGTATGTATCGACGAGGTGAGATATCAGTCTTCGTCAACCCGCAGGATAGCAGGGTTGTTCACCATGGCTAGTCAAACGTTTTAGCGTTAATTAAACCCGAAATCGGCTGGTAATCGCCGTGAAATAAATGATTGAAAATCACGCAATCATGTATATCAGTTGTTTAGAGGCGTGTTTAGTTTTCGGATTGCTTTGCCGCCGCCTCGGCGCGCTCGGCATTCCATGCAACGAGCGCCTCGTGAACCGCTTTGGCGACATCGGCAGGAATGCCTCGAACTTCCGCGATCTCTTGCTCGCTCGCCGCGCGCAAACGCTTCATCGAGCCAAAATGGCGCATAAGGGCACGTTTTCTGGTGGGTCCCACGCCTGGAACGTCATCGAGTACCGAAACCGTCATGGCTTTATCGCGCAATTCGCGATGGAACGTGATGGCAAAACGGTGCGATTCATCGCGCACCTGTTTAATTAGATAGAGCGACGCGGACCCGGTCGGCAGCACGACGGGAGTCTCGTCCCAAGGCACGAAAACCTCCTCATCGGCCTTTGCCAAGCCACAAACTGGTATATCGAGCCCAAGAGCCTCAAGTTGCTTGATCGCAGCGGTCAATTGCGGCTTACCGCCATCGACAACGAGCAAATCGGGGCGCGAGCCAAAGCGCTCGTCGGCCATACGCTCGGGAGCATAACGTCGTCCCAAAACCTCGGACATCGACACGAAGTCGTTTGCCTCGTCCAATTCGGCCTGAATTTTAAAACGACGATACTGACTCTTGTCGGCGCGCCCGTTGGTAAACACCACCATCGAGGCGACCGTGAAGGTGCCATGCAGTGTAGAGATATCGAAGCACTCGATACGCAACGGCGGCGATGGCAGCGCCAACGCACTTTCGAGCTCCAGGAGCGCTTGATTGGTGCGGTCGTCAGCGTACCCCGTTCGCATCATGTAGCGCATGAGAGCATGGCGCGCATTTTTGGATGCCATATCGAGCAGACGGTGCTTTTCGCCACGCTGCGGCCTATGGAGATGGCAGGAACGCTCACGCTTGCCCGCAAGCCACTCCCCCAGCGCCTCCGCATCCTCAAGCTCGACGGAAAGGTTGACCTCAGCTGGAATATCAGCCGTCTCGTCGTAATAGCGCTTAAGAAAGCCCGACTGGAGCTCTTCCTCGTCAACATCAAGACCCTTGTCGAGAATGAACTCGCAGGTGCGAACCGTTCGGCCCTCGCGAACGACGAAGACGCAAGCGGCGGAGATGGTCTCCTCGCGATAGAAACCGATGACATCTATATCGACACTGGAGGGAAAAACGACTTGCTGACGATCGTCCAGACCCCTGATGACCTCCAAACGACGTTTGACGCGTGCCGCGCGCTCAAAGTCGAGCGCCTCAGCGGCATCCGTCATCTCGGAGGTCAGCTCATCGACGACATCCTTGCGATGGCCCGACAAAAAGCGCTCGACACGCTTGACGTTCTTGGCATAGTCTGCCGGGGAAATCGCGCCGACACACGCACCCGGGCCGCGCCCGACATGGTAGTCAAAGCAGGGGCGCCCGTTTTGCGCGCAAATCATATTGACGATGTCTTCCTCGCCCTTGTGGGACTCGACGATACGGCGACAACGACGCCACTCCGCACAGGATGCGGAGCAGATGGGGATAACCTTGCGCAGCGTATCTATCGTCTCACGTGCCGCGCGGCTATCGGTATAAGGTCCAAAATAGCGCGTTCCCGGCTTATGACGCTCACGCGTGTATTTGATAGCGGGATACAGGTCGCCCTTTGTAATGGCGATAAAGGGGTAGCTCTTGTCATCCTTGAGGTCGACGTTAAAGTACGGATGGTACTGACCAATCAAATTGCGCTCGAGCACCAACGCCTCGTGCTCGGTCTCCACCACGATATAGTCAAAGCTCGCCACCAGCTGCATCATCAGCGGGATCTTCTGGCGCTCGTCCTGCAGCGTCACGTACTGACGCATACGGGCGCGCAGGTTTTTCGCCTTGCCCACGTAGATGACATCGCCCTTGGCGTCTTTCCAAAGGTAGCAGCCGGGCTGCGTGGGAACGCGCGAAACCTGCTCGGCAAGCGTTGGAATGTTGTCGTGACCGGCCACGCGCACCTACTTGCGACGAATCAGCGCCGAGACCTCGGGCATCTTAAGGACGACGGCAAGGCCAAAGGTAACAGCAAGCGAGACGACACCCGCAACGCAAACGTAGCCAAGAGTAATCAGAATCGAGCCGCCAAGTGCCCCGACAAAGTGCTCAAGCGCCCACATGACGCCGGCGCCTGCGGCAGCACCCAGGCCACCGAGCAAAAGGCCAAAGAAACCGCCATGCAGGATAGATTTAACCTGAAGACCACGCAGACGACGACGCAGCCACCACAGCGAGCAACCGACCAAGATCACGTAGTCGACGACATACGAAAGCGCGATTGCCGGCATACCGAAGCCCAGCACAACGCCAAACAGCAGAACCGAGCCGGCCTGGCCGATGGCGGAATACAGACAATAGCGGCTATAGGGCTTCATGTCGAGCAAGGCAGAGAAGCTCTTCTGCATCAGCACGACCACGCCGTAGAGCGGCAGGGAAAGTGCCAGGTAGATAAGGAACTCCGACACCAGCGCCACACCGGACTCATCGAACTTGCCAGCGCAGTAGATCATGTTGAGCGGACGCGCGAAGACAATCAGGTACAGCGCGAATGGAATCAGGAAGAACAGCATCTGGGCGACGCCACGCGAAATGCCCGTGCGGACGCTGTCGTAATCCTTCTCCTGTGCGTCGTGAGAGAGCTCGGTATAGAGCGCCGTCGAAAGCGAGGCGGCAATCAGCGCGTAGGGCAGCGTGTACCACAGGCGCGCATAGGCGATGACGGAAGGACCAGTCTCGGGCTGGACCACCAGCGCAGCAGCGTTGGTGATAGAAGTCGAGACAAACATGCACACCGTGGCGAGCAGCGTCGGGATACCGAGCGCAATCGTCTGGCGCAGTGCGGGGTCCTTAAAGTCGATATGGATATGGGGATGCACGCCGTGCTTGCCAAGCGCGGGGATCTGACATGCCATCTGAACAAAGACACCGAGGGTCGTACCGGCCGCAATCAAGATGATGCCGGCACGTTCGCCAAACTGTGCGGACACGGGCGCAAAGCCCATAAAGCTCGCAATGACGATCACATTGTTGAGGACCGGGGCAAACGTCGACCAGAAGTAGTCGCGGTGTGCGTTGAGGACGCCCGAAAACACCGAGCCCAAACCATAAAACAGAATCTGGATGGCAAAGAAACGGAACATGAACGCAGCGGTATCCATGCTGCCGCCGTCACCCGAAAGGAACGATTGCGTCCAGATAAAGCCCGGGGCGAACACGGTCCCCAGCAACGAAATGCCACCCAGCACCAATAGCAGAATACCGAGCAGGTTGCCCACGTACTCGTTAGAGGCCTCGCGACCCTGCTCACGCCTCACGCCCATGTACACGGGCAAAAACGCCGTCACGAGCATGCCGCCCATCACGAGTTCGTAGAGCATATTGGGCAGGTTGTTGGCGACCTGATAGGAAGACGAGAGCAGCGACATGCCGATAGCGGCCGCCATTGCCCACGTGCGGATAAAACCGGTGACGCGAGACACGATGGTCAGGATGGTCATAAGCCCGGCGGAACGACCAACCGTGGAGTAGTCCGACGAGCCCATGTCGTCAGTGTCGTCTCGCGACGAAGAAGCTTCGGATGAGGGTGTCTGAGGCGCAGATTCTTTTGCAAAATGAGCTCCGCACTTCAATTCTTCCTGCGGCATCGCTCAGTCCTCTCTCGTAATCGGGGCGACCGTCGCCCCGCAAAATGCAATTAAATCATCAGGTGCAAGCTCAAGCTGATAACCACGCTTGCCTCCCGAAATAAAAATGGTATCCCAAAGGACACATGTCTCATCAATGAGCGTCCGGTAGCGTTTTTTCATACCGACCGGACTGCAGCCGCCGCGAACGTAGCCAGTCGCCGCAAGCAAATCCTTCACATGCATCATGGCCAAGGACTTCTCCCCCGCGGCACGCGCGGCGGACTTTAGATCGAGCTCGTCGGCAACAGGGATGCAGCACACGACGTGGTCGTTGGACGGCGTCACGCAGACCAAGGTCTTAAATCCTTGTCCGGGCTCCTCGCCAAGCTGCTCCGAAATCGCGACCCCCAGGCCCGCCGACTCATCACCATCGTCTTCGTACGTATGTAGAACATAGGAAATGCCGGCGCTTTCCAGCTCGCGCATCGCATTGGTTTTTGGCGTCTTTACAGCCTTTGCCATGGCATATCCTTTCCCTCGCATTCGGACGCAAGGATTAAGTATATGTCCAATTCGGCTGCATACGTCACTTCGACACAGCAAGCGCCATCGAATCACAAGGAGTCGATGGCGCCCATAAACTGAATCGCCTATTTATTGAGCATCAAGTTGAGCCTGACG
Organism: Collinsella sp. AM24-1; assembly: GCF_003470325.1. Classification (NCBI taxonomy): domain Bacteria; kingdom Bacillati; phylum Actinomycetota; class Coriobacteriia; order Coriobacteriales; family Coriobacteriaceae; genus Collinsella; species Collinsella sp. AM24-1. Next base: position 102,329 of record NZ_QRHM01000008.1, read on the forward strand.
CTCCCGGTCACGCCTGAGCAACGGCGCCAAAAACTTGCCCGTATAACTCTGCGGACAGTCCGCAACCTGCTCCGGTGTGCCCGAAACCACGACGGTACCGCCGCCGTTACCGCCCTCGGGGCCCATATCGATCAGGCGGTCGGCAACCTTGATGACATCAAGGTTGTGTTCAATCACCAGCACCGTGTTGCCCGCATCGACCAAGCGCTGCAGCACATCGAGCAGCTGGCGGACGTCCTCAAAATGAAGGCCGGTCGTCGGCTCATCCAAAATATAGAACGTCTTGCCCGTCTGGCGTCGATGAAGCTCCTTGGCGAGCTTCACACGCTGCGCCTCGCCGCCCGAGAGCGTCGTAGCGGGCTGGCCCAGGCTCACGTAGCCCAAGCCTACATCGTACAGCGTCTGGAGCTTGCGCTTAATCTGCGGGATATTCCCAAAGAAGGCCAGTGCCTCGGTGACGCTCATGTCGAGCACGTCCGAGATGGTCTTACCACGGTAGGTGACCTCAAGCGTCTCGCGGTTATAGCGTTTGCCGCCGCAGACCTCACAGGGGACATAGATATCGGGAAGGAAGTGCATCTCGATCTTAATTTGTCCGTCGCCCTTGCATGCTTCGCAGCGACCGCCGCTCACGTTAAAGGAGAAACGTCCCGGCGAGTAGCCGCGCGCCTTCGACTCCGGCGTACTCGCAAACAGCGCGCGAAGATCATCCCACAGGCCAATGTACGTAGCAGGGTTGGAACGCGGCGTGCGGCCAATCGGCGACTGGTCGATATCGATAACCTTATCGATACACTCGATGCCCTCGATTTTCTTATACGGACCCACAGGGCGCGTCGAACGGTGAATGGCATTCGTAAGGGCAGGTGCGATAGTGTCGGTAACCAGGGAGCTCTTACCCGATCCCGACACGCCGGTAACGACCGTAAGCGTACCAAACTCGATCTTGGCGGTAACGTTTTTGAGGTTGTTGGCGCGGGCGCCCGTGATCTTAAGGCAGCCGCGACCGGGCTTGCGGCGTTCATCGGGAACCCGAATCATTCGCTTGCCGGTCAGGTAGGCACCCGTCATCGAATCGGGGCACGCCATGATATCGGCAGGCGTTCCCGCCGCGACTACGTGTCCGCCGTTCACGCCCGCGCCGGGGCCCATGTCGATCACATAGTCGGCAGCACGAATCGTATCCTCATCATGCTCGACGACGATGACGGTATTGCCGATATCGCGTAGGCGCTCAAGCGTCTTGATCAGGCGCTCGTTATCGCGCTGATGGAGGCCAATCGATGGCTCGTCCAAAATGTACAGGACACCCATGAGGCCGGCGCCGATCTGCGTTGCCAGGCGAATGCGCTGGGCCTCGCCTCCGGAAAGCGTCGCCGAGGCACGATCGAGGGTCAGATAGTCGAGTCCGACATCGACCAGAAAACGCAGGCGCTCCAGGATTTCCTTGACGATGCGTCCGCCGATAAACTGTTGGCGCTCGGTGAGTTCCAGGCCCTCAAAAAACTCGAGCGACTCACGGCACGACAGACAACAAACCTCGTAAATGGACTTGCCGCCCACGGTGACGGCGAGCATCTCGGGGCGCAAACGAGCGCCGTGGCAGCTCGAGCACGGCTCCTCGCGGATGTACTTCTCCAAGCGCGCCTTGGTGTTCTCATTCGTCGTCTCGGTATAGCGCTCGTACAGGATATTGCGCACACCCGAGAACTTGGTGTCCCACTGGCTGCGGCGCCCATCGAGCTTTTGGTAGTCGACCGAGATCTTCGTATCGCCCAGGCCATCCAAGAATGCACGACGCACGCGAGGGGGCAAGTCCTCCCACGGCGTATCGGTGCTCACCTTAAAGTGTTTGCAGACCGCAGCAAAAATCTGCGGATAGTAGTTCGAATTGCCAAACAGGCTACCAAAGACTCCGTCGGCAATGGACTTCGAGGGGTCCTCGATCAGCGCCTCGGCATCAACGGTTTTCTTAAAGCCCAGGCCGTCGCACTCAGGACATGCGCCATAGGGAGCGTTGAACGAAAAATCACGCGGCTGAAGATCGTCAATGGAGTGACCATGCTCCGGGCACGCCAAGGCCAACGAATACTCCAGCAGCTCGCCCTCGGTCCCCTCGGGAGCATCACGATCGGGCAGCATGTACACGTTTACATTGCCGTGAGCCAGCGCGGTCGCCTGCTCAACAGACTCGGCGATACGGCCCAGAGAGTTCTCACGGATCACGATGCGATCGACCACGACCTCGATATCGTGCTTGAACTTCTTGTCCAGATCGATCGGATCGTCGAGCGAGCGCACTTCACCGTCGACACGCACGCGGCTAAAGCCCTCGGCGCGAAGGTCCTCAAACAGTTTGGTGTACTCGCCTTTTCGCCCGCGCACCACCGGTGCCAGCACAAACGCGCGACGGCCCTCCCCCGCCGCCAAGACCTTGTCGGCAACCTGGTCGGTCGTCTGGCGCTCAATGACGCGGCCGCATTCGGGACAGTGCGGGGTGCCCACACGGGCGAACAGCAGACGCAGATAGTCATAAATCTCGGTTACGGTGCCAACCGTCGAGCGAGGGTTTTTAGATGTCGTCTTTTGGTCGATCGACACCGCCGGCGAAAGGCCGTCGATTGAATCCAAGTCGGGTTTGTCCATCTGGCCCAAGAACTGGCGCGCATAACTCGAAAGGCTCTCGACGTATCGACGCTGGCCCTCGGCATAGATAGTGTCGAATGCCAGTGAACTCTTGCCCGAGCCAGAAAGACCGGTAATGACCACGAGTTGGTCACGCGGAATGGAAACATCGATATCACGGAGGTTGTGCTCACGAGCGCCGCGAATAACGATAGAGGAATCAGACATGGAAGCTCCTTGCCTCCTATTGCATCGAATCATACTGCCGATGAGTTTAGCGCACTCAACGCGCACAGATGTTCGTGATACAAGATTCGCAGACCTTTAGCTTTGCGTATCGGGCGCTTTGTTTCTCGAAATGCCGTGGAAAGGTTACAGTAATCTAATGCTGAACTTAATTTGCTGTACCAGAGGAACGTCCATGACCGAAGATATCCCCCTTGAAATCACTTCGAGCGACATGGCCAATCTGCCCATATTCATCGCCGTCCTTATCGTGGCCGCCGTCGTCGTGCGCGTGTATTTTTCAATCAAACGCAACGAAAAGCCACCCATTGCCCGCGTCTTTTGGTGCGCGACGCTCCTCATCCCGCTCGGCGTGGTAGCTGCATGGGTTACGAATCAATTGCTCGTAAATGAGGGCAGCTCCCTATGGGTCCTTTCTTATTCGGCGCTCGGTGCTGCCGCCGTCATGCTTCTTGTCGAGCCCTTGGTTTCGGGACTTATCGACCAAACCGACCTTGCGACGGGAACGGTTGCCTGTATTTGCCGTGACATCCTTGTCATCGCCGCTGTTTCAGCGCTCTCGTTCGTTTCACTCGAAATTGCCTGCAACGAAACGTTCTATCGCATTCCCGCCAACTCATTCGGGTTTTCCGTCGGGCTGCTCGCGACGGTTCTGCTCTCCCTTTATTTGGTGGGGCAGCGTCATGGAGGCGTCATGGCCCTCGTGCCCGTCGTCTGTTGCATCCTTGGCATTGCCGAGCACTTCGTCATAACGTTTAAAGGCGAAGCCATCCTGCCAAGCGATATCTTGGCCCTTGGCACCGCAATGGAAGTGAGCGAGGGATACGAGTTTACCTTTACCGCCGGAATCGTAACCTCTCTCGCCCTGCTGGAGATTTCCCTGGGGCTTCTTTCGCTCATCCGACCGCGAAAGCTCCGTACGCCCACCCATGTCTTCCCCGCTATCGCCGCTAACCTCTGTGCTTTTCTGCTAGTGACCGTTGTGGGGCTCTCAGGCTTTTCCAACATCGACTTGGAGCAGGCGCTGGATTTTGGATTTGACCGTTGGCAGCCCATCACCACGTATGCGTCTCAGGGTTTTATCACTTCGTTCACCGAAATGGTCAACGAGTTGCCCATTGAGAAGCCCGAAGGCTATACGCCCGATGAGGCGCAGAGCATCGAGCAGGAGCTCGCCGCCGCCTACGACAGCGCATACGGCTCGAGCGAGCAGCGCGCGGCGGCCGTTGCCCAGTTCAATGAAATCAAGCCGACGATTGTTGCCGTCATGAACGAGAGTTTTAGCGACCTTTCGTGCTTTGAGCAGCTCCAGGCGGCCGGGTACACCGGCCCCGCATTCTACAACTCGCTTCCCGACACACTTGTTCGCGGCACCATGCTCGCTTCGGTCGCCGGTGGCGGAACGGCGAACTCCGAATTCGAATTTTTGACCGGAGCGACAACGGCCTTTGTCGGATTAGGCAAGATCCCCTATCAGCTGTATCAGATGAATGGCGTAAACAGCCTGGCAAAGGACCTTAAAGAGCTTGGGTATACCGCTACCGCTATGCACCCGCAAAACCCCGTCAACTACCATCGAGATAAAATCTATCAGCAGCTGGGCTTTGGAGACTTTCTTTCAATCGGCGATTTCGAAGGTGCGCCCTATTACCATGCCGGCGTATGCGACTACGCCACCTACGACAAGATACTCGACCTGCTTAGAACCGACGAAGCGCCGCAGTTCATCTTTGACGTCACGATGCAAAATCACGGCGGCTACGACCATGGCACCGTTCCCGCCGAAGAGCTGACAAACTATTGGGTCGAGGGAGCCAGCGAAGGCGCCAACAGCGCGCTCAACACCTATCTCACCTGCATCAACGCATCCGACCGGGACCTCGAGTACTTTATCAACGAGCTCCGCAACATCGGCAGACCGGTTGTTCTTGTCTTTTTTGGCGACCATCAGCCGAGCGCCGCAACGACTCTCAACGACGAGCTGTACCCTCAGGAAGATACGGCAAGCCACGCTTTCCGTATCTATCAGTCGACATATCTCGTCTGGGCTAACTATGAGATCGCCGGCAATACCGAGCTCAACGTCTACGACACCGTCGGGGCAAACGAGATTGCAGCCATTACCCTTAATAAGATCGGCGCCCCGCTCACCAATTACCAAAAGGCCCTGCTTGCGACAAGGTCAGATGTGCCCACCATCAATGTCGCCGGCTATCTCGGTGCCGACGGGCTGCGCTACGACTTGGAATCGGAAGACAGCCCCTACGCCTCGACGATCGACAAGCTGCAGCGCATGCAATACCTCGAGTTCGCCAGCAAAGTTCAGTAAGCCCGCCCATTCGCTTGGGCCCATCGTATTGCAAGCACGGTTGATTTCCGATCTCAGCCGAACACATTGAGCGGATAGGCCATTCCCGCAGTTAGCCGAACGCCCCCGCGGCCCCTCCTGGGGTCCGGGGGCGCCGTTTTCCCAGTTGAAGGAACGGTGGAGATGTGTTTCGATGGGTCCGGTGGCCATGCTCCGCCCGCCGCCCGGCGCCTCTTCCCAGACTCAGCCGGACGGTCGGTCCGTCTATTCCGTTTTTCCTTCTAGGCTAGGACAGCGGGGCATCGCCCCTCTCGGCGCGCGCCCTCTCGATGAGCCCCGGCGTCAGGTCGAGATCGACGAGCGCCACGTCCTCCACGCCGTAGGCGTCCAGCAGCGCCGCCGCGTCCTCCCCGAGCATCGCCCTGAAGGCGCGGGCGGGCGTCGAGAAGCCGAGCGCGCCGCGGGGCTCGGAGTTCACGTGCGACATGGCCAGCGCCAGGTCCGCCGGGGCGAGCCGGTCGAACCTGAGTCCGGAGCCCTTGGGCAGCAGCTTCCTTATCTCGACGTGGTTTCGCTCGCAGGCGCCCTTCTGGTCGCTGCGCCTCGGGTCGCAGTAGAACAGCCTCGTCTCGCCCGGCCCCTCGCC
>NZ_QRHM01000009.1:0-96974 GCF_003470325.1 Collinsella sp. AM24-1
TGACGGGGCGGAATGTCAATCCTGGTCTAACAGAGCCTTATCTTTAGCCACTCCGCCCTGCGCGAGGGCTGGGACAACCCCAACGTGTTCCAGATTTGCACGCTCAAGCATTCCGACTCCGAGACCGGTAAGCGCCAGGAGGTGGGCCGCGGCCTGCGCCTGTGCGTGAACCGGGAGGGCGAGCGACAGGACCTGGAGGCGCTGGGCGAGCAGGAGGTGCAGCGCGTCAACACGCTCACCGTCATCGCCAGCGAGAGCTACAGCGACTTCACGAAGTCCCTGCAGAAGGACATCAACGATGCCCTGCGTGAGCGTCCCAAGGCGGTCACGGAGGAGTTCCTCAAGGGCTTTGCCGTTCAGGCGGACGAGGAGAAGACTTATGCGCTCACGCAGGAAGACGCGCACGATGTCTACTTCGCGCTCGTACAGCACGGCCTCATCGATCGCGAGGGCGTGCCCACGCAAAAGTTCAAGGAATCGGGGCTCACGTCCGTTACCGATGACGACTTGCCCGAGCATCTCTATGCCTATCGCAAGGATATCGAAGCGCTGGTGATGAGCGTCTACGACGAGCATGCGCTCGACGACTACATCCGTAACGGCAACGAGCCCAAGGTTCGCGAAAACCCGCTCAACGCCAACTTCGCGCGGGCGGAGTTCCAGGAGCTGTGGAACAAGATCAACTCCAAACATTCCTACACCGTCGATTTCGATGATGAGGAGTTGCGCGCCAAGGCGATCGACCGCATTAACCGCGAACTGTTTGTGGCCAAGGCGTCCTACGTCATGACGACCGCCGCGCAGCGCTCGACCCAGACGCGGGAGAATCTTGAGCGCGGCGAATCGTTCGGCGATACCACGAGGCGCGACTACGAGGTGGGCGAGGACGCCTCTGGCGTGACGTACGACCTGCTGGGCGAAGTCGCGACCGCTGCGCGCATTACGCGCAGAAGCGCAGCGGCGATCCTGAAGGGCATCGCCCCCGTCAAGTTCCGCATGTTCCGCGATAACCCCGAGGAGTTTATCGCCAAGGTCTCCCGTTGCATCCTTGCCGAGAAGGCGACGATGGTGGTCGACCACATTGCGTACCACAAGCTTGACGAGCGGTACGATTCCACCATCTTTGCCGAGCGCATGCCCGAGAACGTCGGCCGTGCGCTGGAGACGAGCCGCTGCATCCAGGACTACGTGTTCTGGGATTCCGAGGGTGAGCGCGATTTCGCACGAGATCTCGACTCTGCAGAGGGCAAGGTCGCGGTCTACGCCAAGCTCCCACGGTCTTTCAAGATTCCGACGCCGGTGGGCAACTACGCGCCCGACTGGGCCATCGCGTTCGAGAAGGGGAGCGTGCGCCACGTGTTCTTCGTCGCGGAGACCAAGGGCAGCATGGACAGCCTCACGCTGCGCGATATCGAGCGCGGAAAGATCGCCTGCGCCCGCAAGCTCTTCAATGAGTTCTCGGACGAGGACGTGCGTTATGACGTGGTGCACAGCTATGAGGATTTGCTGACCGTGATCCAGGGAACGGAGTAGCCCCAGATTCCAGTTGCTTTCTGATTGGGGCGTTGAGATGCCGACAATTATCGATATCGATCAGTTTCCGTCGACCGAAGAACGACGTTACGCGGTGGCGTGGCTGGATTCTCCGATGCCACATTACGGGAAGCTTGTCTTGGTGGGCAATTGGGTCCTCGAGACTGAGTGCCTGCATATCCGCTTCTCGGACCCAGATGATATCTCGAAGCGCCCTTTTATCGGTCTCGGCTGGGATGGGGTCGATATTCCGCTTGATGAGCTTTTTGCCGAGGATGTTATCCCTGTTCCCGTCAAGCGGCCGAGCGGGCGACGTGACATTTCGAGTCTCTTCGGCATGCTCGACCCCCAGGTCGAAAGCATTCTCGGTAGAGAGCGATATGAGGATGACGATGGAGAGTGGGCCGACGTGTCTTCCCAGATTGTTCGCTCGATGACTCCGGCTCGCGAAAAAAACTGGCGGGCAGAATCCGAGATGTGGTTGAATACACGTTTTGGCCATCGTCTCAGCAAGGAGGATTTCGAGGCTATCTTCGAGATTCGCGGATTGGAGCCAAATGAATGGACCGGTCGGTTCGTTGAAGATCTGCTGCCGGTCAAATCAAAATGGCGTCGCTGGTGAATCTTATCGCTCGGGAATTTGTTTGCCTGCGCAGCGGTCTGCCAGTCGTCGATTCGAGACTCAAGTTCGGTATGTTCAAGGCTCGGGCCTGTTTCTTTTAGGTCGATGCGCCTTCGGACTAGTCGTCCATCCCGTCTTTGGTTCATCTACATCTGTAACACCAAGGCGACCAATTCGCTCCCACCTGTTACGGATCGAGATGAAAGAATGGGCCCTGCCCATTTGTCTCAATCTGTAACAGGTAGAAGCAGAATACTGGCGTAGATGTTACAGATTGAGATATAGAGTCGGGTTAGCTGAGAAATGTCTCCATCTGTAACACGAAGGGGCGGAAAACCGTTCTTACTGTTACAGGATGAGACGCGAGCTGGGGTCTCTGCGTAATATCTCAATCTGTAACAGATAGGGGAGAAAATGTTCTCTAGATGTTACAGATCGAGACAAAGGCCGGACCGGCCTTAACCATCCACACCCGAATCTGCCGCGGAAGCCCGATCTCGACCTATATATAGGTGCAAATGAGTCGTTACCGAAGTAATATCCTGTAGGCTCACTCCACCGTGACAAAGTGTTCCCTCGGGAAATGTCACCGCTACATGTAAATCCACCGTCCTTCATATCTAAACTCAACAAAACCGCAGGTCAAAGGTATATAGATACGCCCGGAACCGTGTATCTAGAGGTTTTCGTTGACAGCCCCCAAGGTTGCATCGTATTATCTTTTTCGTTCGCGGGGGCGGCGGTCCAAAAGACCAAAGAACCTGCGGATACTTGAACGATTGGGAGTTTGCCCGAGTGGTTAATGGGGACGGGCTGTAAACCCGTTGGCTCTGCCTACATAGGTTCGAATCCTATAGCTCCCACCCGTCAAGTGCCTGTATAGCTCAGTCGGTAGAGCACTTCGTTGGTAACGAAGAGGTCACCAGTTCAAGTCTGGTTGCAGGCTCCATCCGGCGGTGTAGCTCAGTTGGTTAGAGCACACGGTTCATACCCGTGGCGTCACTGGTTCGAATCCAGTCACCGCTACCATAGGTAACACGGTGGCTTCTCAATAGTATGTTGAGAGGCCACTATGGTATAAAGGCAAAGTCCCGTCCGGGGACGACCTGTTAAGAGGAGGGCTTTATGGCCAAAGAGAAGTTTGAGCGCACTAAGCCGCATGTTAACATCGGCACCATTGGTCACGTCGACCACGGCAAGACCACGCTGACCGCTGCCATCACCAAGGTTCTCTCCGAGACCGAGGGCTGCAAGGCTGACTTCACTGCGTTCGAGAACATCGACAAGGCTCCCGAGGAGCGCGAGCGCGGCATTACGATCTCCGTCTCCCACGTCGAGTACGAGACTGCTGCCCGTCACTACGCTCACGTTGACTGCCCGGGCCACGCTGACTACGTCAAGAACATGATTTCCGGTGCTGCTCAGATGGACGGCGCTATCCTGGTCATCGCCGCTACCGACGGCCCCATGGCTCAGACTCGCGAGCACATCCTGCTCGCCCGTCAGGTCGGCGTTCCCTACATCGTCGTCTTCCTGAACAAGTGCGACATGGTTGACGATGACGAGCTCATCGACCTCGTCGAGATGGAGACCCGTGAGCTTCTCTCCGAGTACGATTTCCCCGGCGACGACATCCCCGTCATCCGTGGTTCCGCTCTGGGCGCTCTCGAGGGCGACGCCAAGTGGATGGACGCCATTCGCGAGCTCATGAACGCTGTCGACGAGTACATCCCGACGCCTGCTCGTAACAACGACCTCCCGTTCCTGATGGCCGTTGAGGACGTTATGACCATCTCCGGCCGTGGTACCGTTGCTACCGGCCGTGTCGAGCGCGGTGAGCTCAAGCTCAACGAGCCCGTCGAGATCGTCGGCATCAAGGATACCCAGAACACCGTTGTTACCGGTATCGAGATGTTCCGTAAGTCCATGGACTTCTGCGAGGCTGGCGACAACGTCGGTCTGCTGCTCCGCGGCATCAAGCGCGAGGACATCGAGCGCGGCCAGGTTCTCTGCAAGCCCGGTTCGGTTACCCCGCACACCAAGTTCACCGGCGAGATCTACGTTCTGACCAAGGAGGAGGGCGGCCGTCACACCCCGTTCTTCGATGGTTATCGTCCTCAGTTCTACTTCCGTACCACCGACGTTACCGGTACGGTCAAGCTCCCCGAGGGCACCGAGATGGCTATGCCTGGTGACCACATCACCATCGAGGGCGACCTCATCCACCCGATCGCCATGGAGGAGGGCCTGCGCTTCGCTATCCGCGAGGGTGGCCACACCGTCGGTTCGGGCATCGTCTCCACGATCATTGAGTAAATTAGCTCTTTGATATAGCTGACTTAGAGAACCCGGCACTTATATGGGTGCCGGGTTCTTTTCTGCGATGGATATTGAGCCGTTGCTGGTGTCGAGAGGATTGATAATGGTCCTGGATGCACCGTCGATTAGCTCTCGATGGCTTCATTGATGTGTTCCAAATATGAATGGATCCACCGAGAACCAATTGACTCGAGGTTTTCATTGACAGCACTTACGTGGAGCTGATAAAGTAACAACTCGTGCCCGTACGGGGCGGAAATGAAAGGTTCAGGATACATGCGTACTCTAGTTACTCTTGCGTGCACTGAGTGCAAGCGCCGCAACTATACGACCACCAAGAACAAGTCGACCATGCCTGATCGTATGGAGATCAAGAAGTATTGCCCCTGGTGCCGTCACCACACGCTGCACAAAGAGACTCGCTAGTCTCTAGTCACATACGCCAGTAGTTCAATTGGTAGAGCATCGGTCTCCAAAACCGAGTGTTGAGGGTTCGAGTCCTTCCTGGCGTGCCAGTCATTATTCCGTAAGCTCCCAATTGGGGGCTTACGGTTTACTCATGTATAAGCGCATTGCGCGGAGGTAACCCAAATGGCCAACAAGAAGAACAAGAAGAAGGCTCAGCAGCCGGCACCTGCCAACAACGCTGCCGCCAACTCCAAGGTTGAGGCCAAGAAGGCCGTTGCCAAGAAGAACGAGAAGGCTGCGAAGTCCAAGAAGAACGAGAAGCCTGGTTTCTTCGCCCGCACCAAGAAGTATTTCGCTTCGGTCAAGTCCGAGATGAAGCGTGTCACGTGGCCCGATAAGAAGGAGCTCGTGAACTACTCGGTCGTCGTTTGCGCTTCTCTGATCGTCGTCGGCGTCGTCATCGCTCTGCTCGATGCTGGCTTTGGCGAGGCTCTTGCTCTGTTCTCTGGATTGAGGGGCTAAACCATGTCTAAGCGTTGGTACGTCGTTCACACTTACTCTGGATACGAGAACCGTGTTAAGTCCGATCTCGAGCATCGCATCGAGACTATGGGCATGCAGGACCGTATCTTTGATATCGAGATTCCTATGGAGCGCGTCACCGAGATTAAAGAGGGTGGCAAGCGTGAGACCAAGGATTCCAAGATTTTCCCGGGTTATGTCCTGGTCCGCATGGAGATGGATGACGATGCTTGGACGTGCGTTCGTAACACGCCTGGCGTCACCGGTTTCCTGGGCGGCAACGGCAAGCCCGCTCCGCTTTCTCGCGACGAGTACAACAAGATGACTCGTCGTCCCGGTAAGGGCGATTCGCCCAAGCGCACCTCGGTTGATATTGAGGTCGGCACGTCCGTCCGCGTCACCGATGGCCCGCTTACCGACTTTGATGGCAAGGTCTCCGAGGTTAACACCGAGGCTGGCAAGCTCAAGGTCACGCTGATGATCTTTGGCCGCGAGACGCCGGTCGAGCTCGACTTTAACCAGGTCGCTGTCATCGCTTAAGTTTTCGTCCGTTCGCGCGAGCGTGCTTCTTCTGTGACTGCTCATCTCAGGAGTGCTTCTAACACGTGCGTGCTTACGATATAGCAAGTACTTCACACTCGTGATTCGAAAGGAATGACCATGGCTGAGAAGAAGGTTGCCAACGTCATTAAGCTCCAGATTCCTGCTGGAGCAGCTAACCCCGCTCCTCCCGTCGGTCCCGCCCTGGGCGCTGCTGGCGTGAACATCATGCAGTTCTGCCAGGCCTTTAACGCCGAGACGCAGGACAAGAAGGGCGACATCATCCCCGTTGAGATCTCTGTCTACGAGGATAAGTCCTTCTCCTTCATCACCAAGACCCCGCCGGCGGCTCACCTCATCAAGAAGGAGCTGAACCTTAAGTCTGGTTCCGCTAAGCCCCAGGCCGACAAGGTTGGTCAGCTCTCCCAGGAGCAGCTCACCAAGATCGCCGAGATCAAGATGCCGGACCTCAATGCCAACGACATTGATGCCGCCAAGAAGATCATCGCCGGTACCGCCCGCTCCATGGGCGTCACCATCGCTGAGTAGCGATTTCTTTAGGTAATGACGGGTGCTCCGACCGGGGCGCCCGTTATATGTGTGCAATAGGGCACACGATACGATGTGGGAGGGCTCACGCCCGTTTAACCACAGGAGGTAATGCACATGGCTAAGCATGGTAAGAGCTATAACGCCGCTGCCGAGAAGATCGACCGCGCCACGCTCTACACCCCCCTTCAGGCTGCCAAGCTCATCAAGGAGCTTGATACCGCCAAGTTCGACGAGACCGTCGAGGCCCACTTCCGTCTGGGCATCGATACTCGTAAGGCTGACCAGAACATCCGTGGTTCCATCTCCCTGCCCCACGGCACCGGCAAGACCGTTCGTGTTGCCGTCTTCGCCGAGGGCGAGAAGGCCCGCGAGGCCGAGGCTGCCGGCGCCGACATCATCGGTTCCGACGAGCTCGTCGCCCAGATCCAGAAGGGCGAGATCAATTTCGACGCCGCTATCGCCACGCCGAACATGATGGCCAAGGTTGGCCGCATCGGTAAGATTCTTGGTCCCCGTGGCCTCATGCCGAACCCCAAGCTCGGCACCGTGACCATGGACGTCGCCAAGATGGTCTCCGAGCTCAAGGCCGGCCGCGTTGAGTATCGTGCCGACCGTTACGGCATCTGCCACGTGCCCCTGGGCAAGAAGTCCTTCTCTGAGCAGCAGCTCGTCGAGAACTACGCCGCCCTGTACACCGAGATCCTGCGTGTCAAGCCCTCTTCTGCTAAGGGCAAGTACGTCAAGTCCATCTCCGTGTCTTCCACCATGGGCCCTGGCGTCAAGGTCGATCCCGCTGTCCAGCGTGACTTCCTGGCTGAGTAACTGCTAGTTACTGCCTGAACAAAGCAAGCATTGCTAAAGAAACCCGGTTCTGCCTCGCGCGGGACGGGGTTTCTTGCTTTTGAGTCAACGAAACCACCACGAAGGGGACAGACACCCTTGTGGTGGTTTTACTTGTGTTGTACTTTAGCGCGATGTAGTTCTACCCGAGGCCGAAGGGAGCCCAACATGTTTAAGAACACGCAACAGCTCCTAGGCCTAGCGCTACTAGATTGGATAGCGCGCTAGGGTTGTAATCTCGCTATAACGATTTGTTGTACCCGGGTGCGCTATCGTCTGCCGCTTTCAGGCGTGATGAGCGACATGGGTATTTTTCTATCTCTAGGCCTTCTCTCTCTCCTGAAAGCCATCTGTCATAAAACGGTCAATCAGGAGGAACATATAAGCCGCAAAATCACAATCTTTGACGCCACCCTGTGCGACGGTGAGCAGTCGCCGGGCGCCAGCATGAATACCGAGGAAAAGCTCTTCATCGCCCGCCAGCTGGTGCGCATGAACGTGGACGTTATCGAGGCGGGCTTTCCCATCTCGAGTCCTGGTGACTTTCGCTCCGTACAGGAGATTGGCAAGATTGCGGGCGACCGATGCACGGTATGCGGCCTGACGCGCGCTGTCGACAGGGATATCGAAGTGGCTGCAGAGGCGCTCAAAACGGCCCAGAGGCCCCGTATCCATACAGGGCTGGGTGTGAGCACCAGTCACCTGCGCGACAAGCTCCATATGACTGAGGAAAGGGCAATTGAGTGAGCGATCCATGCCGTCAAACATGCTCGCAAGTTCGTTGACGATGTTGAGTTTTATGCCGAGGATGCCGGCCGCTCCGATCAGGAGTTTCTGGTGCGCATTATCGAGGCGGCCGTAAAGGCCGGTGCCACGGTCGTGAACATCCCCGATACGATGGGCTACAACATGCCGTGGGACTTTGGCGCCCGCATCCGTGACCTGCGCGGGCGCTGCGGGTGCGGCCGGTCAGCGTGCGGTCGACGTGATGGAGTATCGCGAGTACGAGATTGAGCGCATTGCGCGCCAGGCATTTGAGGCGGCGCGCAAACGTCGCGGCAAGGTGACGAGCGTTGATAAGCGCAACGTGCTGGAGACGAGCCGCATGTGGCGCGAGATCGTGCATCGCGTGCAAGACGAGGAGTACTCCGACGTGGAGCTTGAGGACCTGCTCGTCGACAACGCCGCCATGCAGCTCATCAGTCGACCGGCAGACTTTGACGTCGTGGTGACGGAGAACATGTTCGGCGACATCCTGTCCGATGAGGCGGCTCAGATTACCGGATCGCTCGGTATGCTTGCCTCTGCCTCGCTGGATGATGGCGTATCGCTGTTTGGGCCGAGCGCTGGCAGCGCTCCTGACATCGCGGGGCTCGGCGTGGCCAATCCGCTGGCTCAAATCTTGTCGGTGGCGATGCTGCTGACCTACGCGCTCGACATGGGCGAGCAAGCCGCGTGGATCGAGAGCGCCGTGGCGCGCGTGCTCGACGAGGGCTGGCGCACCCGTGACATCGCCGATGTCAACACCCCGGCAGATAAGATCCTCGGCACCACGACGATGGGCGACAAGGTCGTCGCCGCGCTGTAGGCGATGCCGATTCAAGCTGTCAAATATCTCAATCTGTAACATCTAAGGGGCAAAATCGTTCCTACCTGTTACAGATTGAGATTTTCGGCCGAGCATCCGTGGTCTGTCTCGATCTGTAACAGCTAACCGATTATTTGGGCCCTACCTGTTACAGATTGAGACAAACCGTTGGGACAGGTCGGACGAGTCAGCAAAACCACCACAAAGGTGCCGGTCCCCTTCGTGGTGGTTTTTAGCGCAACGAGGTGTTCCCAGCCGACCATACGGGCGGCCTTGCGCTCACGCTGCTCGATGACAGCGCATCTTTAGACGCGAAGTGCGGAACCGGGTGCATATACGAGCCGCGTAGCGTTACGAATTCATGGGAATGACCGTATCGCCAATTTGTACGCTTGCAATCTTGTCTGTGTCACAAACTTGCGAGAACGGCCAGGTCTTGTGGACATCAGTGGTGCCGTTATCCAGTTTATTTGCGAAATAGCCGCTGTAGCTGGTTGCGTCCTCAACATGACCGTCTTTGAACGTCACGATGAGGGGTATGTTGCCAACGGCATCCATAGACTCCTCCATGTTTTGAGACATCTTGCCGCTGTTGTTGTCGTGTTCGATGGAACGATCTATGTTGTAGCGGACTGAAACGCCAACGCAGGATACGGTGGCCTCTTGAATCGTCGCCTTGGTGCCGTTAAAGTTGACCGATTTGGGCGCGGGAATCGTAACGGATGTATCTTCGTAATTCAGCTGGAACTTAAGATCCCATGGGCCCGTAAGTATTTTCTTATACTCGGGAAGCTCTTTGCCAGCACGTGGCACAACGAGAGAGTTGATATGCGTGCGGACGGTCCTGCCCATAAGGCCGGGTGATTCAACGCTGAACTGTGCAAAGTATTGAATGCTGGAGTCATTGGGGTTCTTGTCAATGAGCCATGATTGGCCTTGGCCGCCATGCTCGCCATCAACGTATACGTTTCCATCGACACTTCCGGCGATAGTTCCGTTCTCGCCCGGCTCGGAAAGCTTTTTCAGGGCAGCGGGATCGTCGAACGTAAGCGTATAGGCGATGGTAACCATATCCTTGTCGCCCATGATGGCGTCGGCGGTCACGGTGACTCCGTTGTTGGAGCAGCTAGCACCGACGGGCCGGCCAATACGGTCGATGATCTCGGTTTGAGAAGCAGGTCCGTCAAAGATGTCGGAAAGCATGTCAGAAGGAAGCGGCAGGACGCCTGTTGCCATAGCCGTGCCAGCGCCTCCAATGACGATAGCGAGGACTGCCGTTACAGCGGCAATGCGAGCGACTGTTCTTACGGGATGGCGGGCGATGCGCGGCTTGCGTCGCGTGCCATTAAAGTTGCTTTGAGCGGTCGCCGCATCGCTCGAGGCGACGGACTGAGCAATCGAGTTTGCCATGTGCTGCTTCGCATTATCGGTAAACGAAATGTGCTCCAGGGCGTGGCGATAGTCATTCGAATTCGTAGTCATTGTGGTCTCCTTTCAAGGAAAGCCGAAGTGACGCACGTCCGCGGCTAAGGTGCTGGGCGGTTGCAGCTGGCGTCGCGTGAACGGCGTCTGCGATTTCCCTGATGCTCATGCCTGCGTAGTAGTGCAAAAAGATGGCGATGCGCTGTGCTTGAGGCAGGGCCGTGACAGCGGAAAGAATGGCGCAGTCGCGTTGCGCGAATTCTTGCTCGGTATGTGTTACGGGTGCGCAGAAATCGGGGAGCGAATCGAGGTCGACAACCGGGTGATTCGCGTGCGTACGGCCGATATCGCGACATGCGTTCAGTGCGACTCGGATCACCCAAGCACGTTCGTGTTCGAGCGAGTCGAACGGTTGAGTGCGTTGGAGAATCTTGATCAGCGTGTCCTGGCAGATGTCTTGAGCGTCGTCAGCGGATCCAAGGGCCGAATAGCACAATCGAAGGATGAGGTCGGAATACGTGTCGACCAAGCGCTTTGCTTCCCGCTCGATCTGATCGGCATCGCATCGGAGCGTGCTATTGCGGTTACGGCGTGCAGGCATAGTGTCACCTCCAATTGGTCGTGGTGGATATAGGGAAGGCGTCTCGCGAGGTCCCTCTACATACAACACGGTCGAGACTGCATAAGTTGACAAAAAAAGACGGCACGTGAGCGCCGTCCTTACAAAACAATGAGTGTTCTCGTTAATTACACAAGCACCGTGATGGACAGGTCGGACGAGTCAGCAAAACCACCATAAAGGTGCCTATCCCCTTCGTGGTGGTTGTTGGCAGTTACCAGGGGGTTCTGGCGGTTGAAGACTCGATTGCTTCGTGGCGTTTGAGCTCGCGGCGCATGGTTTGCGAGTTGAGCCAGGCTGCCTGCCAGCCACGGATGGGGTAGCGCGCTTCATCCAGCTCAAACTGCGTATAGCCGCACGCGTTGATGATTGTTGTCCCGCATGCATGCTGGCGCTCACGCTGAAAGTCGCGACCATAGCATTGGTGCACATGCCCGTGCACCATGTAGTCGGCCCCCCAGGACTCAAGCGCTGTGTTAAAGCACTCAAACCCTCGATGCGGCAGGTCGTCCAGGTCGCCCATGCCTGCGACGGGTGCATGGGTAAGTAGAATATCGCATCCGTCTACCAGTGCGATTTTTCGCGATAGCTTGCGCATGCGTTTTGCCATCTCGCGCTCGGTATACATGTTCGCGCCGTCGCGGTAGCGCATGGAACCGCCCAGACCCGCAATGCGAATACCTCGGTACACATATACGCTGTCCTCAACACAAATGCACCCGCCCGGTGCATGGCGCGCGTAGCGGTCGTCGTGGTTGCCACGAACGTACACAAGCGGTTTGTTGATGACAGTGACCAAAAACTCAAGATAGTCCGGATCCAGGTCGCCTGCGGATAGAATCAGGTCAACGTCCTCAAAGCGCTCCTTGCGAAAACATTCCCACAGGCAGCGCTCCTCTACATCGGCAATGGCTAGGATATTCATAGGGCACGGACCTCCGGCTCGTTATCGAGCTGCGGAATCGAGCCTATAACGTTGTCAGCCAGCCAGTCCATCTCGACGATTTGCGTGCTCGGCAGCGGGGGAAAGCCCTCGATCTGCACCACGCCGTCTTGGCTATGGAGCTCGCCGCCAAATGGATTGATGGAGCCCTCGACGATGCCATTGCGGAGCAGCTGAACAAGCTTACGCGTCTGATAGGGCAGGCCCGGAGCGTAGCGAATGTCGATGACGCCCGAGCTCATACCATACCAGTAGTTGACGGCGCGAACCTGGCTGTTGTCACTGGTCTCATCCCAGGTGCCGTGCAGCAGACTTCGCACGATAAGCTCGTAGTATCGGCCCCAGTTCCATACCGGCATGGCGATGCCGGCGACCTTGCCATCGACCAGGCGGTGAAGTCCGTAGGCCGTAGGGTCTTCGAGCGACTTTGACATGTCAGCGCCGGTCATGACGCTCACGCCCTCGCGGCACATGGCCTCGGCAAGGCCTCCGGCGGGCACATCGCCCCAGGTCAGGATAATTTGCGCGCGGGGGTCGAGCAGCGAGGCGCCAATCGCAAAGGCGTTGATCTCGCTGAGCGCGCCCGAGGCGAAGACCGACGCGTGGTAGCCAATGCGGTGGTTGTCCGCCATGCTGGCGGCAAGGGCGCCCAGTAGGAACTTGGCCTCGTACATCTTTCCAAAGTACGAGCGGACGCTTTGGTGGGGAAGGCCGATTGAGCAGTTAAGGAACCGCACCTGGGGATACTCGACTGACGCCCTGAGCGTGTATTCCATGAGCCGGTGTGAGGTCGAGAAGATGACGTTCGCCCCGTGCTTTACGGCTGTCTCGACGGCGGCGTAGAACACGTCCGAATCGTGGCAGTCCTCGAACGCCTCGGTGCGCACGATGCCGCCAAAGTGCTCATCAAGATACCGGCGGCCCTGGTCGTGTAGGCTGTCCCAGCTCGACGTGGCACAGGGAAACTCGTGGATAAAGGCGATTCGCATGGGATTGGCAGTGGAGTAGACGGTCTTGCTCATAAAGAAGTTGAGCACGCCCGAGGTAGCTTTTGTCGGTGCGCCCTCTTTCTCGTTGGGCTGCGGCGCTTCGACAAGATCGACTTTGTCCTCGTCGCTTTTGCCGGCAATGACAAGCTCGCGCCAAATCTTGCACAGACGGTTGACGACGATATCCGTCGGCGTATCCAGCAGACGGTCCTGGTTGTAGACGTTGAGGTAGACGAGCATGGCATCGGCAGGCGTAATGTCCAAGTGGTCGCCGCCCGCGCGAAGATAGGCGCGCTTAAAGAGCAGGAAGGTGTGACGTAGGTAGTCGACCTTCTTTTGAGGCCATTTTTCGACAAGATCTTGGCCGAGCATTTTGGCAAGCATCTCGTAGCCGCCCTCGCGCGAAAACTCAATCTCGTACAGGGGGCATACGTACCAAAAGGCGCAAAACTCACCGTACAGGCGGCTCTCGACGGAATCCCACTTACCGGGGTACAGACGCGTCACCTTGGCCGAAACCGTCGGAGCGTCAAGGAATTTGAGGACGCTGACACGCTTGTTGCCCTCTTGGACGTAAAAGCGGTGCATGAACTCGGTGACGATGATGGGGTCGCGGTAGCCCTCGGAGATTTGGATATCGTAGAGGTTGGACCATTTGCGGGCGAATTCGGTATTCCAGGGGAGCAGCGGCATAAAGTTACACGAAAAGGCGGACTGGCGACCTTTGGTAACCGTGCCGACGACCATTTCGAGCGGAATGTCCCGCAGGCCGATGTTCTCGCGCTGCCCGCAGGGAAGCTGGGCGACCAAGCTGTCGAGGTCCGTAAGATATGGATGCTCGCTTTGGCTGATGGCGCGACGGCGTCCCTGTTCGCCGCGCTTGCGCGCTTGACGATAGGCCTCTTCCATGGTGTCTACTCCCTTAGTCGTTTAAACAACGATATGAACCATGGTACCACGATGCGAAACCACCACAATGGTGCCTGTCCCCTTTGCGGTGGTTTTAGGCGATGATGGGGGCGATGGCGCGGATGCAAGCGTCGGCTGCCGTGAAAGTGGTGCTGTCGTCGCTGACGATAAAGATGATTTTGCCCTTGACGCCAAAGTCGCCGATCTCGCTAAAGAGCACGTAGGGCTCCTTGTCAAAGCCAGAGATGGGAAGCACCGCGGCCTTGGTGGCGTCGGTAAGCTCATCTGCCAGCGCGTCCAACGAGGCCCACTTGGACGTGTCCTTTACGGCAACGGGCACGGCAACGCGCCCAAAGGGCATGAGGTGCACGAGCGTGTTCTTGGAGATATTTGAGTTGGGGACGATGATGGTCTGCCCGCAGGCGTCCTCGATGGTCGTATGGCGCCAGGTGATATCTTGGACCACGCCCGTCACGCCGCCGACCTCGATATTGTCGCCGGGTTTGATGATGCCCATAAAGGTCACCTGCATGCCACCGATAAGGTTTGACAGCGTGTCCTGAAAGCCGAGCGAGATGGCGATGCCGCCGACGCCAAGAGCGGCGACGAGGGCGTTTGCATTAATGCCAAAGCAGTTGTCGAGGATAAAGCTGCCGCCGATCATCCAAATGACGGCGCGCGCGATGTTGATGAAGATGCTTGATGAAGGGAGTGGGTTATCGTCGCGGTTGAGCAGGTGGTACAGGGTCTTGGACGCGACCTTGGCGGCAACGGCGGTGCCGATGGCCAAGATACCTGCCCAGATAATGTTGTGGACCCATCGTTGTGCAAAGAAATGAAGAATCGGCTCAAACAATTCCATGTAGAGAAACCTCCTAATGATCGTCCAACCATGATACCCATCAAGAAGCCCGTCCGATCAAATTCGGACGGGCTTCTGTGCTCGATATGGGGGTTAGCGAAAACCGCCGCAAGGGCGTCTGTCCCTTTGCGGCGGTTTTGACGTTTGCGCAGATAAAACCTGCCAAAATAAACCTGTCCCTTTTTGGTAGGTTTAGCTTAGCAGCATGCGGTCGTTGGCGAGCTCGCCGCCCGAGACCTCCTCGAACTTCTGCAGCAGGTCGGCCACGGTGAGCGACTTCTTCTCGTCACCGGCCACGTCGTAGATCACGTGGCCTTCGTGCATCATGATCAGACGGTTGCCCAGACGGATAGCGTCGTTCATGTTGTGCGTGACCATGAGCGTGGTCAGGTGGTTCTCGTCGACGATCTCCTCGGTCAGGTTGAGCACCTTAGAGGCCGTCTTGGGGTCGAGGGCCGCGGTGTGCTCGTCGAGCAGCAGCAGGCGCGGCCTGGTGAGCGTGGCCATCAGCAGGGTGAGCGCCTGGCGTTGGCCGCCCGAGAGCAGGCCGACCTTGGCGTTGAGACGCGTGTCCAGACCAAGGTCCAGGCGCTTGAGTAGCTCAACGTACTCATCTTTCTCGGCCTTGGTGACGCCCCACGAAAGGCCGCGACGCTGGCCGCGACGCTTGGCGAGGGCCAGGTTCTCGGCGATTTGCATGTCGGCAGCGGTACCGCGCATGGGGTCCTGAAACACGCGGCCCAGGTACTTGGCGCGCTGCGACTCGCTCAGGCGCGAGATATCGGTGCCGTCGAGCTCAATAACGCCCGAATCGAGCGGGTACACGCCGGCGATCATGTTGAGCAGCGTGGACTTGCCGGCGCCGTTGCCGCCGATCACGGTTACAAAGTCGCCGTCATTCAGGGTGAGGTCGACGCCGGTGAGCGCGCGCTTTTCGGTGACGGTGCCCTTGTTAAAGGTCTTCTTGACGTGCGAGAGCTTAAGCATCTGCCTCATCCCCCTTCGTGTAGGAGCTGCGGAGCTTATAACGCTCCCAAACCACGGGCACGCACAGAGCCACAGCGACAATCACAGCGGAGAGCAGCTTCATGTCGTTGGCGTCCATGCCCAACTGCAGCACGATGGCGCGGATAAGGAAGTACACCACGGAGCCAAAGACGGCGGAGGCAAGACGGACGCTAAACTGCGTGAGGCCGCCGGGCAGCAGACGGCCGAGCACCTCACCGATAACAATGGCGGCAAGACCGATAACGATGGCACCGGTGCCCATACCAATGTCGGCATACTTCTGGCTCTGGCAGATGAGCGCGCCCGAAAGGCCGATGAGGGCGTTGGAGAGCACGAGGGCGATCATCTTGGTGGAGTTGGTGTTGACGCCCAGGGCGCGGATCATGTACTCGTTGTTGCCGGTGGCGCGCAGCGCCGAGCCGATCTCGGTGCCAAAGAACCAATACAGGATGGCAACGATAGCCACGGCGAGCAGGATGCCCAAGATGATGGCAACGGTGGACTGCGGCAGACCGGTCATATTGCTGACGGCCGAGAACACGGTGCCCTTGGCAAGAATGGGCGTATTGGACTTGCCCATGATGCGTAGGTTGATGGACCACAGGCTGATCTGGGTGAGGATTCCGGCGAGGATCGCGGGAATCTCAAAGACGGTGGTCAGAATGCCCGTGACGGCGCCCGCGATGGCGCCGGCGCACATACCGGCCAGCACGGCGAGCAGCGGGTCGACGTTGTTATTGACGATGAGTACGGCGCAGACGCAGCCGCCGAGGGCAAAGCTGCCGTCGCAGGTCATATCGGGGATGTCGAGCAGGCGGAACGTGATAAACACGCCAAGCACCATAATGCCCCAGAGGACGCCCTGCGAAACGGCGCCCTGCAATGCAATGAGCATGCTTCATACCTCCTAGGATAGGGTGGACACGTGATGTTCCATAATAGCGGTAACAATGAATATAAGAACGGCAGGCAAACGTTTTGTTATATCTGAAACAAGCAGGGCGAACGCCGGTCTATGACGTTCGCCCCAATGGCTCAGATATTGAATAACGCAGCTATGGGCGAGAACGAACCCTAGATGCGTTACGGCGCATGGTGCTACTCGTCCAGGGCGGAAAGGTCGATGCCCAACGCCTCGGCCATCTCGTCGTTCTTGACGACGACCAGGTTCTTGCTCGAGAGGTGCTTGATCGGCATGTCTTCGGGCTTGGCCTCGCCCTTCAGGATCTTAACGGCCATCTCGCCCGCGGCGTAGCCCAGGTCCTCATAGTTGATGGAGAGGGTGAACAGGCCGCCGGCCATGCACATACCCTCCTCGCCAGTCACGAAGGGGAGCTTGTTCTCCTTGCAGATCTGACCGACCTGCGAAGCGCCCGCGGCGATGGTGTTGTCGGTGGGGGAGTAGAGCGCGTCGACCTTGCCCACGGCGGACTCGACGACGGACTGGATCTCGTTGGAGCTCGAGACGGTGAAATCGGTGTACTCGAGGCCCAGCTTGTTGAGCTCCTTCTTGGCGGCTTTGATCTGGACGTCGGAGTTGGACTCGGCGGTGCAGTAGAGCAGGCCGACCTTTTTAACGTCGGGCAGGACCTTCTGCATCATCTCGAGCTGCTCGGCGACTGGGGTGAGGTCGGAAGCGCCCGTGACGTTGGTGCCGGGCTTGTCGTTGTCCTGGACCAGGCCGGAGGCGGCGTAGTCGGTGATGGCACAGCCCACGATGGGGATATCGGCCGTGGCGCCGGCGGCAGCCTGCGCGGCGGGCGTGGCGATGGCATAAATCAGGTTGACGTTGTCGCCCACAAACTTGTCGGCAATGGACTTACACGTGGACTGGTCGTTCTGGGCGTTCTTCTGGTCGATCTTGACCTTAAGGCCGCTCTCCTTGATGGCCTTGACAAAGCCGTCGTTGGCGGCATCGAGTGCGGAGTGCTCGGTGAGTTGCAGAACGCCGATGGTGTAGTCGGAACCGGCGGCAGCAGAGCCGGAACCAGAGTTGCCGCCGCATCCGGCGAGCGGGGCGAGCGCGAGCAGACCGGCGGAGACCAGAAGGCTCCTGCGGCTGATGGTGATGTCCTTCATATCATTACCCCCAGTATAAAAATGGCTGGAAACACTGCACTGGGACAAAGTGCAAGTGGAACTATAGTAGCGCTGATGTCCATTTTTACAACAGCCTGGCGGGTTTTTTAATACAGAATCGGATGGGCGGTACGGGTAGTCGAATGGGCGGCGGAGGGTCTTATGCGGCGGAGGCGGCGTCGTCCTCGTCCAGGGCGGCGAAGAGCTTCTTGCCGTCGAGGAGACGTGTGGTGACGTTTCTCATGCGGCCGATCTCAACGGTACGCAGCGTGTCGTCGGCGCCTCGCGCGTCATAGACCGTTCCCAGCAAATACGAGATGCCGTCTCGTTGCTTGATGGCAAAGGGCCGGAGTGTCATCCGCGCCACTTCGACCTCTCCGCGTGCCGTGACACTCGAAATATCAAAACTCACCGTGGTTCCGTGGTCGATGGCCTGCTCGATGAGCTCGCAGGCATCGATGCGCTTGACGGGCGTGCGTGTGGCCTTGGTGGATTTGTCGCCTGCGCTTGGAGCAGGTTCGGGCATATCGAGATAGTCGCGAACATCGGCGCTCGCCATGGCGACCAGGTGCTGCGCCATGCTCTTTCGAATGGCTATGGGCGTCGATCGGTTGCGCATGACCATGCCGTGGAGCCGTATGATCTCTTCGTCAGCAAGCGGGCGGGTGAGGAGCCGATAGCCCACGCCGCGTTTATAGTCGATTTCGTATCCGGCGTGACGAAGTGCAGATATTGAGGTATAGATGCTGCGGCGTGCCGCCGAGATGGGCATGCGGGCGGGGTCGTCGGGATGGGCGAGGAGCTCGACCAGCTCGTCGGAAAGCAGTGCCTTGTCCTCGCCGGTGTTCTCGCTCAAGAGCTGCAGGATGCGTACGGCGCGATAGGCTGCCATCGAGGCGGAGCCCCTGGTCGTGGTCTCGTAGTTTTCAACAACGGCTTCGGTCATAGCGCCCACGTCCTTTCCGTTTTTGGTGATGGCAGATCAGAGCCTAGGGCGCGAAGCCTGGCCAAGGACGCGTGACGCCTTGGACGGTCGATGGTTGCCGGCAAACGGCGGGTCGAGTTTTCAACAACCCTGCCTAACTGACCAAAACCTTGCCAAAAGCTTGACGGATGCTGTTGAAAAAAGCGCCCCTCGGCTTGCCGAGAGGCGCTGGCGTGATGCACTGGAACGCGTTTGGTGGCGCTATGGCGATTAGAAGTCGGCGTTACCCACGGTACGAGGGTGCGGCAGGACGTCGCGGATATTGCCCACGCCGGTGAGGTACATCACCAAGCGCTCGAAGCCCAGACCGTAGCCGGCGTGCTTGCAGGAACCGTAGCGGCGCAGGTCAAGGTAGTACTTGTACTGCTCGGGATTCATACCCAGGTCCTTGATGCGGGTCTCGAGCAGATCCAGGCGCTCCTCGCGCTGGGAGCCGCCGATAATCTCGCCGATACCGGGAACCAGGCAGTCGGCGGCGGCGACGGTCTTGCCGTCCTCGTTCATGCGCATGTAGAACGCCTTGATCTCGGCCGGGTAGTCGGTTACGAAGGTCGGGCGCTTAAAGTGCTCTTCGGTCAGGAAACGCTCGTGCTCGGTTTGCAGGTCGATGCCCCAGCTCACGGGATAGTCAAACTTGTGACCCGCAGCGACGGCCTGCTCCAGGATCTCGACGGCCTCGGTATAGGTGACGCGGGCAAAGTCGGAGTTGGCGACATGGTCCAGGCGCTCGAGCAGACCCTTGTCCACAAACTTGTTGAGCATGTTGAGCTCGTCGGGGCAGGTGGCCATAACGTCTTTAAGGACGTACTTGAGCATGGCCTCGGCGTTATCCATGTAGTCGTTGAGGTCGGCAAATGCCATCTCGGGCTCAATCATCCAAAACTCGGCGGCGTGGCGCGTGGTGTTGGAGTTTTCGGCGCGGAAGGTGGGGCCAAAGGTGTACACGTCGCCAAAGGCCATGGCAAAGTTCTCGGCATTGAGCTGGCCGGACACGGTGAGGCTCGCATGCTTGCCAAAGAAGTCCTGGCTCCAGTCGACCTCGCCGGACTCGGTGAGGGGCGGATTTTTGGGGTCGAGCGTGGTCACGCGGAACATCTCGCCGGCGCCCTCGCAGTCACTCGTGGTGATGATGGGGGTGTTGACGTAGACAAAGCCCTGCTCCTGGAAGAAGCGGTGGATAGCGGCGGCCGCGACAGAGCGGATACGGAACACGGCGCGGAACAGGTTGGTGCGCGGGCGCAGGTGCTGCTGGGTGCGCAGGAACTCGACGGTGGCACGCTTTTTCTGCAGCGGGTAATCCGGGGCGCTGACGCCCTCGACCTCGATGGAGGTGGCAGAAAGCTCGAAGGGCTGGGGCGCATCGGGGGTCAGCTTGACGGTGCCGGTGCAGATGAGGGCGGCCGAGACGTTTTGATGGGCGATCTCGTCGTAGTTGTCGAGCGCCTCGCGGTTCATGACGACCTGCAGGTCGCGGAAGCAGCTGCCGTCGTTGAGTGTAACGAAGCCAAAGTTCTTCATGTCGCGGACGGACTTGACCCAGCCGGCAACGGTGACGGTCTGGCCACCGAGCGACTCGGCATCGGCATAGAGCTGCGCGATTTTGGTGCGGTTCACGTATCCTCCCATAACGGTTGAATGATAGTTATCCATACAGTTCGATATTCTAGCAGCTCGGCTCATTTGGGCTATACAGATAAGGCATTGGCGGGATGGTTTTTCAAACGAAAAGCGCCCGCGGCCAAATGGTCGCGGGCGCTTGACGAGGTGCCTTTTGGCTGTGTGCGCGGGACCTGGCTACTTGGTCTTGGCTACCAGCAGCGGGTCGCCAAGCTTGACGAGCGGGTTGCCGCCGATAAGCGTGCCAGACTCGCCGACGTGGTCGATGCTCTTGAGGCGGTCGAGCTCAGAGATGATGACGGTCACGATGTCCTCGTGACCGGCGGCCTTGATGGCCTCGCGGTCGAAACTGATGAGCGGCTGGCCTGCCTTGACCGTGTCACCCATCTCGACAAAGCGGGCAAAACCTTTGCCGTTCATTTCCACGGTGCCCAGGCCAACATGGATGAACACGCGAAGACCGTCCTCGGTGATCATGCCGATGGAGTGGTTGGTGACGGTGGTGGCGCCGATGCGGCCGTTGGCGGGCGCATAGATGGTGCCGGTAATGGGCTCGATGCCGTAGCCCTGGCCGAGCATGCCCGAGGCGATGGTCTCGTCGGGAACCTCACTCAGATTGACGAGCACGCCGTTGACGGGGGCGTAGATGACGCCTTCGCGGGTGGCGAAGCTTGCTGCGGGCGGAACGGATGCCTCGCCCGTCGAGGTGAAGGTGGACTTAAGCGAATCGAGCAGACCCATAGTTGCCTCCAACTTAAATAGGCGCATATCGCGCGCTTGGTTTGCCGGAAACGTTTCATATGTGTTTCGCGGCTTGGTCAACGCCCCTATTTTACGCTGCTCAACGATACCTCTGAACTGGGATTATGTGATATATCAGTTGAAGGGAAACTTATTGCTGGAGTGTTTCTTCGCCACGGGCTCAAGTGGGGTACGCTTAGACGCGAAAAACAAGGGCGCATAATCTGCGCGAAGGGAGCACATATGATTGTCGAGAACCATGCGCTGTGGGGCGAGGAGCCGACCGAGGAGTATCCGGCGACGTTTACGTATTTGGGTGCCGAGCCGCTGCCCGATAAGCCGAATGGCCGCCGCCCTGCCGTGATTATCTGCGGCGGAGGTGCGTTTACGCATATCGCTCCGCATGAGCAGGATCCCGTGGCGTTTGCGTTTTTGGACCGCGGCTACCAGGCCTTTGTGCTCAACTATGTGACAAGTGGCACGGGCGACGTGAGCTTTCCTCACCCGCAGGCAGACCTTGCCAAGATGGTCGCCACGGTTCGCGCCAACGCCGACGAGTGGCATGTCGATCCCAAGCGCGTGTGCGTCGTGGGCTTCTCGGCAGGCGGCATGATCTGCGCTTCGCTGGCAACGCAATGGAAGACTGGTCCCTTCGCGGCGCTTGCCGGGTCGCGTCCGGACGACATTCGTCCCGATGCCGTGGTGCTGGGCTATCCGCTGCTCGACTTTGCCTATGTGCGCGACATGCAGACGCGCGACCCGCGCATCGACCTGCGCGTTCCCAAGACGGGTGGCAAGACGGGGCGCGATTTGCTCAACGACTATCTGTCGATGGTGACGGGCGGTGAGGCGACCGACGAGCACCTGGCCGACATCTGCCCCACCACGCATGTTTCGCGTCAGATGCCCCCGACCTTTGTGTGGGGCGTGTCCGACGACAAGACGGCGCCGATCGCGCAGGTTTACCCGTTTGCGCAGCGCATGGCCGAGGAGGGTGTTGCATGCGAGATGCACGTCTTTGACCAGGGCGGTCACGGCCTTTCGCTCGGCAACGCCAACACCGCGGTCGACAACGAGGACAAGCAGGTGGCTGTCCGTCCTTGGATTCGACTAGCCTTCCGCTTCCTGGAGCGCCATATGTAAAAGTAGACTATTTACCCATTTCAAAAAGCCTGCTCAGAGGAGGAGCCATGCTTGAGGGTACGTATGTGGTTTCAGCCCAGACGCCGGTGGGGAGTAAACGCGGCGAGGTGACGTTTTCACATGGGGCGAACGGCGCGCTCAGGGCAGTACTAAACGTCAGGGGTCTCAATATCGCTCTCTCGAGTGCCCGCGCTGAGGGCGATTTCTTTGAACTCTCGGGTACTATCTCCCACGTCTTGATGGGCAAGGCGCCCTTTACATGCACGGGGTCGGTCGAGGGTGATCGACTCACTGCTACCGCGCGGTCGGGTTCCGTTTCGATCTCGCTGAGCGGTATGCGCAAAGAGCTTTCGGGGCGCACCGCATAAAGTTTGCGCAGGTAAACATCGGTATTTGACTTTATAAAAAAGTCCAGAGCGCTATCATTTGTCGTTACGAGTTGGTTAGCCCCGGTAAACGGTTGACCGCGTCTAACGAAAGGATGAGCGCGTGAAGCTCGATACACTCGAGATTGGAAAGGACGCCGTTGTCGCATCGGTGGCATCGGACGATCAGGCACTCCGACAGCATATTTTGGACATGGGCCTAACGCCGGGCACCGAAGTCACCATGATGAAGTACGCCCCCATGGGCGACCCGCTCGAGATTCGCCTGCGTGGCTACGAGTTGACGCTGCGCAAGGACGATGCTGCTCGCATAGAGCTCGTGGGCATTCACGACACCGATACGGGTCCGCGCGCTAACGCCGCAATCGGCACGACGGAGCATCCGGCCCTGGGCGAGGGGACGTATTCGCCCCGCGCGGCAAAGACGGCCGTGCCCGAGGGCGCACCGCTGCATTTTGCCCTCGCCGGCAACCAAAACTGCGGCAAGACCACGCTGTTCAACCAGCTGACGGGCTCCAACCAGCATGTCGGTAACTTTCCTGGCGTGACGGTCGACCGCAAAGATGGCACCATCCGCAACCACCCCGAGGCAAGCGTTACCGACCTGCCCGGCATTTATTCTCTGTCGCCGTACACGGGCGAGGAGATCGTAAGCCGCCAGTTTATCCTGGACGAGCACCCCGACGCCATCATCGATATCATCGACGCCACCAACATCGAGCGTAACCTGTACCTGACGCTGCAGCTTGTGGAGCTCGATCGACCCATGGTCATCGCGCTCAACATGATGGACGAGGTGACGGCCAACGGCGGCGCCGTGGACGTCAACCTGCTCGAGAGCCTGTTGGGCGTGCCTGTTGTTCCCATTAGTGCTGCCCGCAACGAGGGCATTGGCGAGTTGGTGGATCATGCCTTGCACGTGGCGCGGTTCCGCGAGCGCCCCGGTCGCCTGGACTTCTGCGCGCCCGATGGTCCGGACGGCGGCGCGCTGCATCGCTGCATTCACGGCATCGCCAACCTTATCGAGGACCATGCCGCGACGGCGCACATTCCCGTGCGTTTTGCGGCGACCAAGCTGGTTGAGGGCGACGAGCTGGTAACCGAGGCGCTTCACCTGGACCGCAACGAGCTCGACGCCATCGAGCACATCATTAGCCAAATGGAGGGCGAGGCCGGCACCGACCGTCTATCTGCGCTGGCTGACATGCGCTTCGGCTTTATCGGCGACGTGTGCGGGCACTGCGTCGTCAAGCCGCACGAGAGCCGCGAGCACGTGCGCTCCGTCAAGATCGACCGCATCCTGACGGGTCGCTACACGGCCATTCCGGCGTTCCTGGTGATCATGGGCCTCGTCTTTTGGCTGACGTTTGGCGTGATCGGCGCGGCGTTGCAGGGACTCATGGAGGACGGCATCGCTGCCATCATCGCCTCGGCCGATGCGGGCCTCAAGGCGTTCGGCACCAACGACGTAGTGCGCTCGCTGGCTGTCGACGGCGTGCTTACGGGCGTGGGCAGCGTGCTGACCTTCCTGCCGATTATCGTCGTGCTCTTTTTGTTCCTTTCCATTCTGGAAGACTCCGGATACATGGCACGCGTGGCCTTTGTCATGGATAAGGTACTGCGTCGCTTTGGCCTTTCGGGCCGCAGCTTCGTCCCCATGCTCGTCGGTTTTGGCTGCACCGTGCCGGCTATCATGTCGACCCGTACGCTCCCATCCGAGCACGACCGCAAGATGACGGTCATGCTCACGCCGTTCATGAGCTGCTCGGCCAAGTTGCCGGTCTACGGTCTGCTGTGCGGGGCGTTTTTCCCACAGGCGACGGTTCCCGCCATGGTCTCGCTCTATCTGATTGGCATTGCGATCGGTTGCATCGCGGCTTTGGTGCTCAACCGCACGGCATTTAAGGGCGACCCGGTGCCGTTTATCATGGAGCTTCCCAATTACCGTCTGCCGAGCGTCAAGACGACGGTGATGCTGGCATGGGATAAGGCCAAGGACTTTATTACCAAGGCCTTTACCATTATCTTTGCCGCTACCGTGGTCATCTGGTTCCTTCAGACGTTCGACATTCGCTTTAATGTGGTCGCCGATCAGTCGCAAAGCCTGCTTGCGGGTCTCGGCAGCATCATCGCGCCGGCGCTGGCGCCGCTTGGGTTTGGCGATTGGCGAGCATCCACGGCGCTCGTCACCGGCCTTATCGCCAAGGAGAGTGTCATCTCGACCCTCACGGTGCTTTTGGGCGCGACCTCGCCCGCGGCACTGTCGACCATGTTTTCGCCGTTTACCGCTTACGTGTTCCTGGTCTTTACGCTGCTGTACCCGCCCTGCGTGGCGGCCATCGGTGCCGTCAAGAGCGAGCTGGGCGGACGCTATGCCGTTGCCGTGTTCGCGTTTCAGGTGACGGTCGCCTGGATCGTGGCGTTTGTCGTGCATTCGGCGGGCATATTGTTGGGGTTGGCTTAGCTATTTATTGACGGCGCAACCCCTGTGTATTGAGTTGATTGCGGTCCCGCATCTGTACTGACGGATGCGGGGCCGTTGCTATATAATCGCCCACCGCCCAAGACAATCGGAGAGGTTTCCTACATGACCCAGGCAAGACAAGATGGCATCTCGCTCAAGCAGTGGCTCCCGCTTATCGGGCTCGCCTGCTGTTCGTTCGTGTTCAACACATCAGAGTTCATGCCCATCGGCCTTCTGACTGATATCGCCGCGTCGTTCTCGCTCACCGAGGCCCAGGCAGGCATCATGATTTCGGTCTATGCCTGGGGCGTCATGCTGCTGTCGCTGCCGCTTATGGTGTTTGCCTCGCGCTTTGAGTTCAAGCGGATGCTGTTGGGCGTTTTGGCCGTGTTTTCGCTCGGCCAGTTCCTGTCCGCTGTGGCGCCCACCTATCCTATTTTGGTTTGCGCGCGTCTGGTGGTCGCCTGCGCGCATGCCGTGTTCTGGTCGGTCGCCTCGATCATGGCGTCGCGTCTGGTTGACACGCGCCACGGGGCGCTCGCCATCAGCATGATCGCCACGGGCTCGTCCATCGCGCAGATCTTTGGCCTGCCGATCGGCCGCGCCATCGGACTGGCCGTGGGCTGGCGCATGACATTCGCCGCGGTCGGGGCCCTCTCGGCTGTCGCGGTTGTCTACCAGGCCGCGGTGTTCCCGGCCATGCCGGCGGGCGAGCGCTTTACCGTCAAACAGCTGCCCGAGCTGCTCAAGAACCCGTTCCTGATTGCGCTCTACGCGGTCACGGTCTTTATGGCGACCGGCTATTATGCGGGTTACAGCTATATCGAGCCGTTCCTGGCGCAGGTCGCGCACGTCGACGCAAGCGCTATTACCATGACGCTGACGGCGTTTGGCTGCTCTGGTCTGCTCGGAAGCTGGCTGTTTGGCCGCCTGTTCGATGGGCATCGCTTCCCGTTCTTGGCTATCACGCTCTCCGGCGTGCCGGTGGCTCTGCTGCTCGTGGGTCCGGTCGCATCGTCGCTCGTAGCAGTGCTTGCCGTCTGCGCGCTATGGGGCTGCTGCTCCACAGCCTTTAACGTGGCGTTCCAGGCCGAGCTCATCAAGTACACACCGGCGGATTCGTCGGCCGTCGCCATGTCGATCTTCTCGGGCCTGTTTAACCTCGGCATCGGCACGGGCACCGCAATCGGCGGCGCCGTGGTTTCGGGTCCCGGTATCGCTTGGATTGGCTTTGCGGGCGGGGCGATTACCGTCGTGGGCGTCATCCTCGCCATTACGGTGCTGTTCCCGGTCATACGCCGCGCAAAGCCCGTCGCCTAATCACGTTCCCTCATCAGTTGCGGTGGAATAGAGACTGTTTGCCCGGTTTATTGGTCTCAACAGTCCCTATTTCACCGCAACTTATTTTGGGGGAGGGGATGCGCGGCGGGCATACAATGGATGGCGTTGCGTGAAAGATTGCCGGGAGGTTGCTATGTGGGCATACGAGACGACGTTCTATCAGATCTATCCGCTGGGCTTTTGCGGAGCTCCGCGCGAAAACGCCGCCCCTGTTGCCGAGGATGAACTCGCCCAGGCTGCCAACGCTGCGCCCAACCCCGATGCGCCCATAATGAAGATTGCCCAATGGGCCGACTACCTGCAAGAGCTCGGCATCGGTGCTGTGCTCATTAACCCGCCGCTCGAATCCGACAGTCACGGTTACGACACGCGCAGCCTGCGCCATATCGACCGTCGCCTGGGTGGGGATGCCGACTTTGCCGCCGTGTGCGAGACACTGCATGCCCATGGCATCCGTGTGGTGCTTGATGCCGTCTTCAACCATGTCGGTCGCGGTTTTTGGGCCTTCCGCGATGTTCAGGAGCGCAAGTGGGACTCGCCCTACAAGGACTGGTTTCACATTAGCTTTGACGGCGACTCCTGCTATGGCGACGGCTTTTGGTACGAGGGCTGGGAAGGCCATTTTGAGCTTGTGAAGCTCAACTTGCAAAACCCCGCCGTGGTCGATTACCTGCTTGAGTCCGTGCGTCGCTGGGCCGAGGGCTTTGGCATCGACGGCCTGCGCTTGGACGTCGCCTATATGCTCGATCGCGATTTTATGCGCCGCCTGCATACTTTTACCCGTGAGCTCAAGCCCGATTTTGTGCTGATTGGTGAGACGCTCCACGGCGACTACAACCAGATCGTCAATGACGAGATGCTTGACTCCTGCACCAACTACGAGTGCTACAAGGGCCTGTACTCCAGCTTTAACTCGGTCAACATGTTCGAGATCGCCCACTCGCTGCATCGCCAGTTTGGCGGTGACCCGTGGTGCATTTATCGCGGCAAGCATCTGCTGTCGTTTGTCGACAACCACGATGTGCCGCGCCTGGCGAGCATCCTTACCGACAAGTCCTGTCTGCGCCCCGCTTATGGCATGCTCTTTGGCATGCCGGGCATTCTGTGCGTCTACTATGGCAGCGAGTGGGGGATTCCTGGCGAAAAGGGTGGCCCCGATGGCGACTGGGCGCTGCGACCTGCGCTCGATGAGCCTGCGCCCAACGAGCTGACGGCCTTCATCAAGCAGCTCGCGCACCTGCGCTCGGCAGACGACGCGGCGGCCCGTGCCCTCAACTATGGTGCCTATCGCAACGTGGTGATCCAGAACAAGCAGCTGCTGTTCGAGCGCGCCTGTGATGACGCGACGGTGCTCGTGGCGGTGAACGCCGTGGGCGAGCCTTACGCCTTTGGCGCCGGCGAGCTCAACGGGTCCTTTGTCGACCTGCTTGCCGACGATGCGCCCACGGTCGAGCTGACGGGTGCCCTTGAGCTTGCACCCTACGAGGTGCGCTATCTGTTGAGGGCCTAGGCCATGCCTGTGTCTGACGAGGGCTATCAACATATTGAGCATGGGTTTGAGCCTGTGTTCGACCAGCGCTCGCGCGTTTTGGTGCTGGGGTCGTTTCCCTCGGTGCTCTCGCGTGCAAATGCCTTTTATTACGGCAACCCTCAGAATCGCTTTTGGCGTGTGATGGCTGCGTGCCTCGGTGTGCCTGTGCCGCCCAACGAGGGCGATCCTTTGGCAAGCGGTGAGCCCGCGACGCTCGATGCCTCCATTGCCGCCAAGCGGGCCATGCTGCTGAACGGCGGCGTGGCCCTGTGGGATGCAATCGAGGGCTGCGACATTAAGGGCTCGAGCGACGCGAGCATTCGCAACGTTGTGCCGGCACATATCGAGCGCATTACCGATGCCGCGCCGATCGAGGTCGTTGTCTGTAACGGCGGTACGGCAGGGCGACTCTACAAACGCTACTTGCAAGATCGGACGGGGTTGCCCGCCGTCGTCCTGCCCTCGACAAGTCCTGCCAATGCCGCCTGGCGACTGGAGCGTCTTGTCGAGCGTTGGCACGAAGCCGTTGACTGGGCTGTTATTTAATTTAGATTTTTGTTTGAGCGTGGGCGCCCAGACGTTTCAGAACGCCTCGCCAGATCGGCGCGGGCACGGCTGGCTCGGCGCAAACCATGCCGTCGGCGTCGACGTTGGCGGCATTGCCGCCGCCAAGTCGCTGTGCATGCTCGACGGAGCAGCCCATGCGCACGGCGCCCACGAGCTTGTCCATGGCCTCCGAAAACGGTCGCCGCAAGAGTCCCATGCGCGGGGAATGGCGAAGCGCTGCGATGCCGCTGCCGGCGCAGATGGCAACGCCGCCACACCACAATTGGTCATGGCGCTCACATGCCTTGTGCAGGCGAACGGCGGTCCCACGCGCCTGCTCAGTGCCCTCTTGTGCGGCTCGAATCGCGGCATAGACGCGCGTTCCCGTACCGCCAAAGCGCTCAAGCGCCTGCTCGATAGCAGTCAACGTCTCATCGTCAGCCACATCTTCAATGGCCAGCACGATGCCATCGGCAACGCTGCCGGCGTCATTTGCCTTCAAGTCGACCGGGCGGGGGAGTGCGGTGCCGGAAAGTTGAGCATAGGCGGCGATGGCATCCTGCAGGTCCCAGAGCAAAAAATCAAGATCGGCGCTATTGGGAATACTGATATACGCAATGGTGTGCAGTGTTTTTGGTAAGTCGCCGCGCGCGGTCGTCTCCATGCCATCTCCTTTCCGGCTCGTTTCCGTTTAGGTTACACCGTCTGGCGGCGCCCCGCCGCGCTATCCTAGTGCAACCCTTACGAAAGGAACGCCATGCGACTGCCCATGAATACCTCGCTTGCCACGCTCAAGCCCTCCGGTATCCGCCGGATCAACGCGCTCGCCGCCCAGCGCCCGGGGTGCATCGCGCTTGCGCTCGGCGAGCCCGATTTTCCCACGCCCGATGTGATTAGCGCCGAGGTGACCGCCGCGCTGGACCGCGGTGACACGCACTATCCGCCCAACAACGGTCGCCCCGCCCTGCGCGAGGCGCTGTCCAAATATATGGATGACGCGGGCCTGGCGTTTTCGGCCGACGAGGTCATCCTAACCGACGGCGCGACCGAGGCCCTGTCGGCAACATTCATGGCTATGCTCAACCCCGGCGACGAGGTCATTATCCCCACGCCGGCCTTTGGCCTGTACGAGAGCATCGTCGTGGCCAACCATGCCAAGGCGGTCTTTTTGGATACGGAGCCTGCGCAATTTCAGATTGACGAAGACGCACTTCGTGCTTGCGTGACGCCGGCGACCAAAGCCATCGTCATCTGCTCGCCCAACAACCCCACGGGCTGCATCCTCAACGCGGCTTCGCTCGACGCCGTGGCGCACGTGGCGGAGCAGGCGGGCATCTACGTGGTCTGCGACGACGTATACAACCGCCTGGTTTATGTGGATGGCTACGAGCGCTTTGCCCAGCGTCACCCGGAGCTGCGTGAGCAGACGGTCGTCATCGAGAGCTTCTCCAAGCCCTGGGCCATGACCGGCTGGCGCTTGGGCTGGCTCGCAGCGGCAGCCCCCGTCATCGCCGAGATCGCAAAGGCTCACCAATACTTAGTATCGAGTGCTGTCTCCTTCGAAATGGACGCCGCAGCCCGAGCCCTGACCGTCGACCCAACCCCCATGCTCAAAGTCTACCGAGCCCGCCGCGAACGCGTACTCGCAGCCTTAAACGCCATGGGCCTCGACGTAGTAGAGCCCGCAGGAGCCTTCTACACTTTCCCGAGCATCAAAAAGTTCGGCCTAACCAGCGAAGACTTCTGCATCAAAGCCATCAAAGAGGCCAACGTAGCCCTAGTCCCGGGCGACTGCTTCGGCACCGAAGGCCACATCCGCCTCAGCTACTGCGTCTCCGACAAGGATTTGGACGAAGGTCTCCGCCGCCTGTCCACCTTCGTTTCAACTCTGTAGCCCAACGGGACCCAAAATCATCAGCCCACCGACTTAAGGCTTATGAGTGGGGGTGCCGGCCAACGGGAAACCGGGCTGCCCCAAAGTCACCGCAGGCCGCGCCGCCGAAGGCCAGGCGCAAGGTTTTCGTAGATTCCGCACGAGCCGAAGAGCACTTAATGTGCTCTTCGTGCGAGCCCAGGACCTGACCGAGCGAAAACCTTGCGCCTGGCCTTCGGCGGCGCGGCCGGATGGTGGAATTGTGTGCAGCCCGGTTTCCCGTTGACCGACGCCGGGGTCCCCGCCATAATACTTTCGGTTCACGCACGAATCCGCTGCCAGAGACAGCCGGTGCAAACGGGCATCGCCCGCGAGCTTAATGGGATATCCCGCCAGCCGAGGTGGTCGAGTAGATATGTCTTCTCGCCCCCGTCGCTCATGCAGCGCGGGGGCTTTCTTTTTGGACATGCCCCCGTCACGTCCTTGTGGCGGACCGTGCCCGGAAAGAATTCGAGGAGGTGTAATTCATGCCCCAGCAGTACAAAATCGACAAGGTTGCAGAGATCGAGTCCCGTATCGCCGAGAACGCCGGTCTGTTCGTCGTCAACTACAACGGTCTGA
Organism: Collinsella sp. AM24-1; assembly: GCF_003470325.1. NCBI lineage: Bacteria > Bacillati > Actinomycetota > Coriobacteriia > Coriobacteriales > Coriobacteriaceae > Collinsella > Collinsella sp. AM24-1. Next base: position 31,004 of record NZ_QRHM01000009.1, read on the forward strand.
CGGTTAAGCAGGCTCAGGAGCTGCGTCATCAGCTTCGCGAGTGCGGCGCCGAGATGAAGGTCTACAAGAACAACCTGGTCAAGATCGCTCTCAAGAACCAGGAGCAGCCCGAGCTCGACGAGATCCTCGCCGGCCCCGTCGCTTATGTGTTCTACGAGTCCGAGCCGGTCGAGGCCGCTAAGGCCCTTAAGGACTTCTCTGCTAAGTCCAAGGGCGTCCTTGAGATCAAGGGCGGTATCTCCGACGGCAAGGCCGTTTCCGCTGATGATGTTAAGGCTATCGCCGAGCTGCCCACCAAGGATCAGCTTCTCGGCCAGATCGCCGGTCTCATCTCCGGTTTCGCTCGCGACATCGCTGTCTGCGTCAACGGCGTTTCCTCTGGTCTCGCTCGTTCGATCCAGCAGGTCTCCGAGCAGAAGGCAGCCTAGTCGCTGTTTTCACCTGCGGCGGCAACGCCGCACCCCTGGCGCATTCGCGCCGTGTTTTAACTGATCTCCGTGCACAGACACGGAAACCGAAAGGACTTAGAAATGGCTAAGCTTACCACCGATGAGATCATCGATGCTCTTAAGGAAATGACCCTTCTCGAGGCTTCCGAGCTCGTTAAGGCTATCGAGGACACCTTCGGTGTTTCCGCCGCTGCTCCTGCCGCCGTTGTCGCCGCTCCCGCTGCTGGCGCTGCTGAGGCCGAGGAGAAGACCGAGTTTGACGTCGTGCTCGAGGGCTTCGGCGACAACAAGATCCAGGTCATCAAGGCCGTCCGTGAGCTCACCAACCTTGGCCTGAAGGAGGCCAAGGAGGTCGTCGAGGGCGCCCCCAAGGCTGTTCTCGAGGGTGCCAAGAAGGAGGACGCCGAGGCTGCCAAGGAGAAGCTCGAGGCTGCTGGCGCTGCTGTCACCCTCAAGTAATCAGGCTTTCTCGCCAGATTTCTTTGCAGACGGGGTTCGCATTGCGAGCCCCGTCTTTTTTGTTATGACCCCTCTATTTTGCTGGCTCGGCATGCAAATTGCTGTCGCTTGCGGTGCTTTGGGGTCGCTACCGTTGGGCGATAAAATTGCACCATTCGAGCAATAATTTGCGTTGACCTGCTGAAGAATGGCGCTTGCCTGCATTAACGTTAATTAACGGCGGTAAGATAAACCGGTATCGCAATTTGGTCTGCGGCCGCCGTGCCGCACGCACAGGGCGCATCCTGCGCCTGCGAAAGGATCCTTGAATAACATGAAGGCAATCATCCCCGCCGCCGGTCTTGGCACGCGTTTTCTGCCTGGCACCAAGTGTACGCCCAAAGAGATGCTGCCGGTGCTCGACAAGCCGGTCATCCAGTACGTCGTTGAGGAGGCGCTCGAGCCCGAGGAGGTCGACGATGCCATCATCGTTACCTCTCCCGGTAAGCCCGAGCTGCTGAGCTACTTCCAGCCCGATCGCTCGCTCGAGAACCTGCTGCGCGAGCGCGGCAAGAACGCCTATGCCGATGCCGTTGCCCACGCTGGCGGTATGCCGGTCGACTTCCGTTATCAGTACGAGCCCAAGGGCCTCGGCCATGCTATCCGCTCTGCTGCCGACGCCGTGGCAGGGGAGAACTTCCTGGTTCTTCTGGGCGACTACGTTGTGCCTAACCGCGACATCTGCGACAAGATGCTCGCCGTTTCCAAGGAGCACGGTGGCGCTTCGGTTATCGCCGTCGCTGCTTGCTCGCCCGAGGAAGTCAGCCGCTACGGCGTTATCGCCGGCGAGCGCGTCGGTTCGCTCGAGGGCGCCGAGAGCGTTGCCGATGCCGAGCCGGGCGCTGTCTGGCGCATCGGCGGTCTGGTCGAGAAGCCCGCTCCCGAGGCGGCTCCGTCCAACCTGTACATCGTCGGTCGTTACCTGCTGAGCCCGCTGGTCATGGACCTGCTGGCAGATCAGCAGGCCGGCAAGGGCGGCGAGATCCAGCTCACCGACGCCATGGCCCGTTCGCTCGACCGCGAGGCCATGTATGCGGTCGTCATCGACCCGCTGTCGGGCTACGACACCGGCACTCCCTCTGGCTGGATGGCCACCAACGCCCTCATGGCTGCAAGCGACCCCCGCTTTGCCGATGCCTTCTGGGACGCTATCGACGAGCGCGGCGGATTGATGCGCAAGTAAGCCTTCGGGCATCGACATTTACGGGCGTGGACCTCGGTTCGCGCCCGTTTTTTATAAGAGCTGCGATTGCCGGCCCTCTGTTCACAGAAAATATATGAACAGATGTTCGATACACATACATCTACCTGCATATTTTCTGCCGAAAAACTTTGCTACTCCAAAAACTCAATCGCGTCAAGGCTTTTCTTGCCCAACGGTCGGTACCTGATAAACTATTAGGTTGCGATAACTGGCGAAGCTATGCCTCGCCAACCCACCGAGCATTTCCGTGAAGGAGGAAAAACCTGGTGACCTACGCATACACTGCCACTGAGCGCAAGCGCGTCAGCTTCGGGAAAATCCCGGAGGCCATGGAGCTCCCCAACCTTATCTCTGTTCAAAGGGAATCCTTTGAGCGTTTTAAGGACGAGGGCCTTCGTGAGGCGTTCAAGGAATCCAGCCCCATCCAGAGCCAGAACCATGTTCTCGAGGTTACCTTCGGCGAGCATCAGTTCGGCGACCCCGCGCACACCGTCGAGGAGTGCCGCGAGAAGGATATGACCTATCAGGCTCCGCTTCTGACCGACGTCCGTCTCACCAACAAGGAGACCGGCGAGATCAAGGAGCAGCTCGTTTTCATGGGAGACTTCCCCATGATGACCGATCAGGGCACCTTCATCATCAACGGTACCGAGCGTATCGTCGTCTCGCAGCTCGTCCGCTCCCCGGGCGTGTACTACAGCTCCGAGATGGATTCGGGCAAGCAGATCTACAAGGCCCAGATCATCCCGTCCCGCGGTGCCTGGCTTGAGTTTGAGGTCGACAAGCGCGACCAGCTCATGGTCTCCATCGACCGTAAGCGCAAGCAGAGCGCCACGATGTTCCTGCGCGCCCTTGGCATCGCCGTCACCAACGACGACATCATCGAGCTGCTCGGCAACTCCGATGTGATCAAGCGCACCCTGGAGCGCGACACCGCCCTTACCCGCGAGGACGCCCTCATCGAGATCTACCGTCGCCTGCGCCCGGGCGAGCCTCCCACCGTGGACGCTTCCCGCAGCCTGCTCGAGGGCCTGCTCTTTAACCCGCAGCGCTACGATCTGGCCCGCGTCGGTCGTTACAAGGTCAACAAGAAGCTCAACCTCACCACCGATGAAGAGGTCACGGTGCTCACCGACGAGGATATCGTCGCGACGCTGCGCTACCTGCTGTCCCTCGCTGCCGGCGAGCAGGGCTTCAAGGTCGACGACATCGACCACTTTGGCAACCGCCGTATCCGCACCGTTGGCGAGCTCGTCGCCAACCAGTTCCGTATCGGCATGAGCCGTATGGAGCGCGTCGTCCGTGAGCGCATGAGCTCCCAGGACATCGACGAGATCACCCCGCAGTCGCTCATCAACATCCGCCCGATCGTGGCCTCCATCAAGGAGTTCTTCGGTTCCTCGCAGCTCTCGCAGTTCATGGACCAGGCGAACCCCCTGACCGGTCTGACCCACAAGCGCCGTCTGTCCGCACTCGGCCCTGGTGGTCTTGCCGGCCACAAGTCCGGCTCCAGCCGCCGCACCAACGTGCCGACGGCCGTCCGCGACGTTCACAACTCGCACTACAGCCGCATGTGCCCGATCGAGACCCCCGAAGGCCCCAACATCGGCCTGATCGGCTCGCTCGCCCTCTACGCCCGCGTCAACGAGTATGGCTTCATCGAGGCCCCGTTCCGTCGCGTCGAGAACGGCGTTGCCACCGACCAGATCGACTGGATGACCGCTGACGAGGAAGAGAAGCACGTCATCGCGCCGGCCAACACGCCGCTCGATCCCAAGACCAACGAGTTCATCACGACCGATGCCGAGGGCAAGATCGTCCGTCCGCACACCGTGATCGCCCGTACCCGCGACTTCGACGGCTCCTTCGGCGCTCCCGCCGACGTGCCTGTCGAGGACGTCGACTACATGGATGTCTCGCCGCGTCAGATGCTGTCCGTCGCAGCCACGCTGATTCCGTTCCTTGAGCACGACGACGCCAAGCGTACGCTGATGGGCGCTAACATGCAGCGTCAGGCCGTGCCGCTGGTTCACCCCGCCGCTCCCTATGTCGGTACCGGCATGGAGCGTCGCGCCGCTCTGGACTCCGGCGAGGTCACCCTGGCCAAGAACGCCGGCGAGGTCATCTTTGCCGACGCCGCCAAGATCATCGTCAAGCATGCCGGCGGCATGGACGAGTATCACCTGGCCAAGTACCAGCGCTCCAACCAGTCCACCTGCATCAACCACCGTCCGCTCGTGCGCGTCGGTGACACCGTTGAGCAGGGCGAGCCCCTGGCCGACGGTCCTTCGACCGATCACGGCGAGCTCGCACTGGGCCAGAACCTCACCGTGGCCTACATGCCGTGGGAAGGCTTTAACTACGAGGACGGTATCGTCGTGTCCGAGCGCCTGGTGGCCGAGGACCTGCTGACGACCATCAACATCACCCGTCACGAGATCGACGCCCGCGACACCAAGCTCGGCCCCGAGGAGATCACCCGCGAGATCCCGAACCTCTCCGAGGACATGCTTGCCAACCTCGACGAGGACGGCATCATCCGCATCGGCGCCGAGGTCGGCCCTGGCGACATCCTGGTCGGTAAGGTCACGCCTAAGGGCGAGAGCGCTCTGACCGCCGAGGAGCGCCTGCTGCGCGCCATCTTCGGTGCCAAGGCCCACGATGTCCGTGACACCTCCCTTAAGATGCCTCACGGCGCTTACGGCCGCGTCATCGACGTCGTCCGCTTTAGCCGCGAGAACGGCGACGACCTGGCCCCCGGCGTCAACGAGCAGGTGCGCGTCTACGTCGCCCAGCGTCGTAAGATCCAGCAGGGCGATAAGATCGCCGGCCGCCACGGCAACAAGGGTGTTATCTGTAACGTTCTGCCGGTCGAGGACATGCCCTACATGGCTGACGGTACCCCGATCGACGTTATCCTCAACCCGCTGGGCGTTCCTTCGCGTATGAACGTCGGCCAGCTGCTCGAGTGCCACCTTGGCTGGGCTGCTGCCTGCGGTTGGGATACCGAGCAGGCCGACTCCGACAAGTACGTCCCCGGTCCGTTCTTCACCGCGACGCCCGTCTTCGACGGCGCCAAGGAGGACGAGATCGCCGAGGTCATCCGTCGTGCCAACAAGAACATGCTCAACAAGGCCACCGCTGCCTTTGGCGATCACATGCGCCCCGAGTTCGTCACCCAGCTTGACGAGCGCGGCAAGACCCGTCTGTTCGACGGCCGTACCGGCGAGGAGTTCCGCGAGCCCATTACCGTGGGTACGTCCTACATCCTCAAGCTCGGCCACATGGTCGACGACAAGATCCACGCCCGTTCGACTGGCCCTTACAGCCTGGTTACCCAGCAGCCTCTGGGCGGCAAGGCCCAGTTCGGCGGCCAGCGCTTCGGCGAGATGGAAGTTTGGGCACTGTACGCTTACGGCGCTTCCAACGTCCTGCAGGAGATCCTGACCGTCAAGTCCGACGATACCGTGGGCCGCGTCAAGACCTACGAGTCCATCGTCAAGGGCGAGAACGTTCCTGTCCCGGGTATCCCCGAGTCCTTCAAGGTTCTCGTCAAGGAGATCCGCTCCCTCGCGCTGGACATCGAGCCCATGCACGATGCCGACGAGGACGCCTCCGCCCCTGTGACCGCCGAGGAGACCTCTGCTCTCGACGACCTGGCTGCGCTCGCCGGCGTTGACACCGACGTCGAGGCCGAGGATGCCGAGACCGCCGAGGCACCCGAGGCTGTCGCCGCCACGACCACTGATAAGGAGTAGTTGACTGTGGCAGATTTCGAAGCTACTGATTTTGACTCGGTAAAGATCTCCCTTGCCTCCGCCGACCAGATCCGTTCCTGGTCGCACGGTGAGGTCAAGAAGCCGGAGACCATCAATTACCGTACCCTCAAGCCCGAGAAGGACGGCCTGTTCTGCGAGAAGATCTTCGGTCCCGCCAAGGACTGGGAGTGCTCCTGCGGCAAGTACAAGGGCATCCGCTTTAAGGGCATCGTCTGCGAGCGCTGCGGCGTCGAGGTCACCTCGGCCAAGGTGCGTCGCGACCGCATGGGCCACATCGAGCTCGCCGCTCCCGTGTCCCACATCTGGTACTTCAAGAGCCCCACGAGCTTCCCGATGAGCCGTATGCTCGACATCAAGTCCAAGGACCTCGAGAAGGTTCTGTACTTTGCCAGCTACATCATCACCGAGGTTGACTACGAGGCTCGCGAGGCCGACGCTGACGACCTGCGCGAGGAGCTCGCCGCCGATCTGGAAGAGATCGATGCCGAGTGCGCCCGCCAGATCGAGTCCCTCAAGGAGCAGGGCGACCCCGAGAACTTTGACGAGTTCTCCGACGAGGAGCCGCTGACCCCCGAGGAGATCGCCTCTGGCATCGTCGACATCGAGGAAGAGTGCAAGGACGAGAAGCAGCTCCGCACGGACGCCTTCAACGCCTTCATGAAGCTCACCGAGCGCGACCTCATCTCCGATGAGCCGCTGTTCCGCGAGATGACCCGCTACTACTCCATGTACTTCAAGGGTGGCATGGGTGCCGAGGCCGTCCGCGACCTGCTCGCTGCCATCGACCTTCCTTCCGAGGCCGAGAAGCTCAAGGCCATCATTGCCGACGAGGATTCCCAGAAGCAGAAGCGCGAGAAGGCCGTCAAGCGCCTCGAGGTCGTTGACGCCTTCCTGAAGGGTGGCAACAGCCCCGCGAACATGATCCTGGATGTCATCCCGGTCATTCCGCCCGATCTGCGCCCGATGGTCCAGCTCGACGGCGGTCGCTTTGCCGCGTCCGACCTCAACGACCTGTATCGTCGCGTGATCAACCGTAACAACCGACTCAAGCGCCTGCTCGACCTGGACGCCCCTGCGATCATCGTGAACAACGAGAAGCGCATGCTCCAGGAGTCTGTGGACGCCCTGTTCGACAACGGCCGCCGTGGTCGCCCGGTCTCTGGCCGTGGCGGTCGCCCGCTCAAGTCGCTCGCCGAGGCCCTCAAGGGCAAGCAGGGTCGTTTCCGTCAGAACCTGCTGGGCAAGCGTGTCGACTACTCCGGCCGTTCGGTTATCGTTACCGACCCCAAGCTGCTGCTGCACCAGTGCGGTCTGCCCAAGACCATGGCGCTGGAGCTCTTCAAGCCCTTCGTCATGAAGCGCCTGGTCGAGCTCGGCAAGGTCGAGAACATCAAGGGCGCCAAGCGCGCTATCGACCGCGGTGCCACCTTTGTGTGGGATATCCTCGAAGAGGTCATCGACGGCCGCGTCGTGCTGCTCAACCGTGCACCGACCCTGCACCGTCTGTCCATCCAGGCCTTTGAGCCGGTGCTGGTCGAGGGCAAGGCTATCCACCTGCATCCGCTGGTCTGCTCGCCCTTCAACGCCGACTTCGACGGCGACCAGATGTCTGTCCATGTGCCGCTGTCCAGCCAGGCTCAGGCCGAGGCTCGCGTGCTTATGCTCTCTGCGAACAACCTGCGCTCGCCGGCATCCGGCAAGCCGGTTAACATCCCCTCGCAGGACATGATCATCGGTGTGTACTACCTGACCCAGGTCCGCGACGGTCTGCCGGGCGAGAACCACGTGTTCGCCAGCTTCGACGACGCGCTGCACGCCTATGACTGCCGCTCCGAGGTCGACATGCAGGCCAAGATTCAGGTCCGCGTGTCCGCTGCCGACGCCAATGTCATCAACGAGGACGGCACCCGTATCTTCCGCGTCAAGAACGGCAAGAACGAGTTTGTCGACTACGACGTCACCGGCAACAAGACCGCGCGCTTCGAGACCTCTATCGGCCGCATCATCTTCAACCGCCAGTGCCTGCCCGAAGACTATGAGTTCATGAACTACAAGATGGTCAAGGGCGACGTGGCCAAGCTGGTTGCGGACTGCTGCGATCGTTACCCCGAGGCCAAGGTCGGTCCGATCCTCGACGCCATCAAGTACTCCGGCTTCCACTACGCTACCCGCGCCGGCCTCACCATCTCGGTGTGGGACGCTCTCATCCCTGCCGAGAAGCAGGAGCTGCTCGATCGCGCCCAGGCCAACGTCGACCAGATCAACGAGTACTTCGAGGAGGGCTTCATCAACGAGACGGAGCGCCACATCGAAGTCGTTAACGAGTGGACCGCTTGTACCGATAAGGTCGCAGCGCTCATGCTCGACTTGTTCGACGAGGAGAACCCGCTCTACATGATGGCCGACTCCGGCGCCCGTGGTTCTAAGACCCAGCTGCGTCAGCTCGGCGGCATGCGTGGCCTGATGGCAGACATGTCCGGCGAGACGATCGACCTTCCCATTAAGGCGAACTTCCGCGAGGGCCTGCTGCCGCTCGAGTACTTCATTTCGACCTACGGCGCCCGTAAGGGCCTGGTCGATACCGCATCCCACACCTCGGACTCTGGTTACCTGACCCGTCGTCTGGTCGACGTGGCCCAGGACGTCATCGTCCGCGAGGAGGACTGCGGTACGCACGAGGGCGTCACCTACAACCTCATCATCCCCGGCACCACCGACCTCAACACCGACCTCGTCGGCCGTTGCTTCATCGAGGACGTCGTGGCCCCCGATGGCACCGTGCTCTTTGAGCAGGACGGCTACATCGAGAAGGTCGCCGACATCCAGAAGATGGTCGATGCCGGCCTTAAGAAGGTCAAGCTTCGCGCGCTGCTCACCTGCCGCTCCAAGTACGGCGTGTGCCAGAAGTGCTACGGCTGGGATCTTTCCACCCGTCGTCCGGTCGCCATCGGTACCGCGGTCGGCATTATTGCCGCCCAGTCCATCGGCGAGCCCGGTACGCAGCTTACGATGCGTACCATTCACTCCGGCGGCGTCGCTGGCGTCGACGATATTACGCAGGGTCTGCCTACGGTCAGCCGTATGTTCGATATCGTCGGCAACGTCAACGAGAAGATCCTGGGTCGCGAGGCCGAGCTGGCTCCGTACTCCGGTCACCTCTCGATTAAGCCCGAGAAGTCCGAGTACGTGCTGACGCTCACCGACTCCGAGGATCACACCCGTGTCCTCGATGAGCGCCGCGTTCCCGCTTCGGTGCGCTTCATGCCCGAGATCGAGGACGGCTGCGAGGTTCGCGCCGGCGACCAGATCACCAAGGGCTTCGTCAACTTCCGCAACCTGCGCAAGCTGACCGACATCGAGTCGACGATGCACACCTTCGTCGAGAGCGTCAAGGACGTCTACACCAGCCAGGGCGTCGACCTGAACGACAAGCACATCGAGGTGCTCGCACGTCAGATGCTGCGTCGCGTTCAGATCACCAACCCCGGTGACTCCAAGTACCTGCTTGGTCAGTACGTCGACCGCTACGAGTTCGCCGACGAGGTCGAGCGCGTTGCCCGTCTGGGCGGTCAGGCTCCCGTGGCCGAGCCCGTCATCCTGGGTACGCTCAAGGTCGCGTCCAACATCGACTCCTGGCTGTCGAGCGCTTCGTTTATCCGCACCGCTGGCGTCCTTACCGAGGCTGCCATCGAGGGCAAGGTCGACCACCTGCTCGACCTTAAGTCCAACGTCATCGTCGGTAAGAAGATCCCGGCTGGTACCGGCCTCAAGCCGTACGCCAACGCCAAGCTGACGTATCGTACGGCCGACGGCTATGTTGACATCGACGGTCCGGCTTCGCCCAACGCCAAGTCGCTGCCCGAGTGGGCTCCTGTGGAGCTCAAGGACCTGGACGAGCAGCTCCCGCAGCAGCTCGACTGGGCCGGCTACGACGAGTTTGGTGGTGCTGACGGTTCGTTCACCCGTAACGGTCACACCATCTCCGCCGAGAAGGCTCGCCTGTACCTGTTCGACGACCTGGGCGTGTCGCAGCGCTGGACCAACAAGTTCAGCGAGGTCGGCATCGAGACGGTCGGCGACCTGGTTGGCAAGTCCGAGGAGGATCTGCTGCGCATCGATGGCATCGGTGCCAAGGCGATCGAGGAGCTCCGTGACGGTCTGGAGGCCCACGACCTGCTCTACATCCTCGAGAACAACGACGACGTTGCCGACGAGGAAGACCTCTCGCAGCTGCTGCAGATGGTCTTTAGCCCCGACGGTCCGGACGACATCCTGCTGGGCACCTCCGCTCCGACGCATCACGCCGACGACGAGGAGGAGCTCCTGGGCGCCCCGATCGACGACAAGAAGGCTCCCGCCAACGGTGCCATCAACGAGGACATGGCTTCCCTCGACGAGCTGCTCAACCAGCTCGTGGACACCGACGACGCCGAAGAGGCCAAGGACAACGACGAGGAGTAATTAGTTCCGCCGTTCTAACGAACGGCGGCGACCTCCGTCGCTGCGCGGCCCCCAGAGCTACAATCTGTCATTCAAAAGGCAGGGCATGACCAAAAGGTCAATGCCCTGCCTTTTTCATGCCACCTTGTACGCTCTGGGGGCCGCTCGCTTGCGTATGCTCAACCTGTTGCGTTCCGTTGATCCCTTGCCAAAAAAGGGACAGGTTTATTTTGGTAGGTTTTTCCTGCTTGAATTTGAAACATTTCGTCCGGTCAGAGCGTATCTATGGTGAGGGCCTCATCGAGAACTATTAACGTCACCGGGAGGTGATTATGGAAGAACAAGCATTTAGACAGGCGGTCGAAGACCACCGGGATGTCGTGTTTCGGATCGCGTTGACGTACCTGCGTGATCGCGCCGACGCCGACGATGTCGCTCAAGACGTCTTTCTGAAGTTACTCAAAAGCGATGCGCAATTTGAAAGCTGGGAACATCTTCGTCGATGGCTTATCCGGGTCACGATCAATGAATGCAAATCTCTCTTTCGAAAGCCGTGGAGACGCGTGGAGGATATTGAGAACCTGGCCGATTCGCTTTCGACGGCGCAGGATGAGACCAAGGCCGTCCTATTAGACGTCATGCGGCTTCCGGAACGATTCCGTATCCCCATCGTGCTCTATTACTATCTGGGCTTTTCGACTTCAGAGATTGCCGAGTTGTTGCACGTACCAGCCGCGACCGTTCGAACGCGTTTAGCTCGCGGCAGATCGAAACTCAAGTTCATCCTAGAGGAGGGCGACCGTGAAATCCAACCAAATCAAGCAGGCCTTCGAGTCCGTCCAAGCCGATAGCGATCTTGCTGACCGTGTTCTTTATGCCGCTGCTGGTGAGCCGCTTCGCCGAAAGGGTCACGCGAAGCCTCTGTATGTTGCCGTAATCGGATGTCTTGCCGGAGTGCTGGCGACCGGAGGGGTCGCCTACGCTGTTGTCAATTCCAGTTATTTTGCCTCTGCCTGGGGAAACCATGGCAACGGAGAGTCCGTTACCTGGACAAATGGCGGCTCGTCGGGGACGAAATATACCTACACCAGAGAGTTTGGTGATGGTATCGCGCCCCAAAGCCTGGAGGGTGCAGTCCAGAAGGTCAATCTGTCCGTCGAGGGCAACGGCTATACGCTCGACATTCATGAGATGGCAATCGACGAGAACGGTTGCGGTGCTGTGACGTTTACATTGTCCAATCCGAATGGCGTTAACTACTACAAGCCGGCGGCAGAGCTTGGCGAACTTGTTCTCTATGGTGAAGAAGAAGGGGGCGTCAGTACACCCAGCATGAACTTCGGCGAGGAATGGGCTGATACACGCTGCACCATTGATAAAGACACATCAAGCGACACGGTCATTAACGGCACGATGTACTTTGCATCTTGGAATCGCGATCGAGATTTACGACATGCGGTCACCTGGAATATCAGTTGGACGGAGGGCAAAGGTGAGGATGCGAAGGTGATCGAGGTATCGACGCCAGAGTTTAACGTCGGAGCGCACGTCGATACAAAAGAACTCCGCTCCGATGACTCGCCTCTCGAGATTAGCCCGTTTTCCATCCAGACGCACATCGATGATCTGGGCTATGAAGCAGTTGATCATAAACTGACCGTCACCTACAAGGATGGGTCAGAGCAGATTATCGAAGATGACGACGCAGGGGCGTACAATTTCTATGTTTCGATGGCACGCAATAGCGGAGAGAACATTTGGGTGCCAACGAAGTTGATTGATGTCGATCAAGTGGTCTCGGTAACCCTCGAGGGCGCGAGGTACACATCAACAGGAGAGACCGAAACAGAAGTACCCTTTACCATCGTCTACTCGTAAGGCTTGAGGCCGCTTCCTGCTAGAGGAAGCGGCCATTTTTGTGTTACATGGACGGCTGGAATGGGCACTTGCGCACAGGCGGGGATTCCTTTTATGGAGGCTTTGCGGAAATATAGCTATTTTGGGATACGCCCGGCGGCGTGGTCTGTTGACGACACAGCTAACGGCACGTATCCTATCGAACTGCGTGTTTCGTAGGGGGATGCTGACCCCTCGATTCAAGCCGTTGCACTTTACAGAAAGCTGGAATCATTCGAGAAGGAGTACGCTTTGCCTACTATTAACCAGCTGGTTCGCCAGGGCCGTCGTTCCGTGCCCAAGAAGTCCAAGAACGCTGCTCTGCAGCACAACTCCCAGAAGCGCGGCGTGTGCACCCGCGTCTTCACCACGAGCCCCAAGAAGCCGAACTCGGCTCTTCGTAAGGTTGCCCGTGTTCGCCTTGTCAACGGCATCGAAGTTACTGCTTACATCCCGGGTGAGGGCCACAACCTGCAGGAGCACTCCATCGTGCTCGTCCGCGGCGGTCGTGTCCGTGACCTCCCTGGTGTCCGTTATCACGTCATCCGTGGCGCCTACGACGCTGCTCCGGTCCAGAACCGTATGCAGGCCCGTTCCAAGTACGGTGCTAAGCGCCCCAAGGCTAAATAAGCCAGATAACGTTTTGATACTTTCGCCGTGTGCCGTCTTGAGCGCCGCACGGTAGACACTTAAGGAGATTTCACATGCCGCGTCGTGCAGCAGCTAATCGTCGTGAGGTTCAGCCTGACGCCGTTTACAACAACCGCCTGGTGACTCAGCTCATCAACAAGGTCCTTCTTGACGGCAAGAAGGCCACCGCTGAGCGCATCGTTTACACCGCTTTCGAGATCGTTGCCGAGAAGTCCGAGGGTGGCGACGCTCTCGCTACCTTCAAGAAGGCTATGGACAACGTCAAGCCCACGCTCGAGGTTAAGCCCAAGCGTGTCGGTGGCGCTACCTATCAGGTCCCGATGGAGGTCAACTCCCGTCGTTCCACCGCTCTGGGTATCCGCTGGATCGTCAACTTCTCCCGCGCTCGCAAGGAGAAGACCATGGCCGAGCGTCTCGCCAACGAGATCCTCGACGCCTCCAACGGCCTGGGCGCTTCCGTCAAGAAGCGTGAGGACGTCTTCAAGATGGCCGAGGCCAACCGCGCGTTCTCTCACTATCGTTGGTAAGTTAAGGTAAGGAACTAACATGGCTAAGCCTAAGTACAAGCTTTCCGATACCCGTAACATCGGCATCATGGCTCACATCGATGCCGGTAAGACCACCACGACCGAGCGTATTCTTTACTACACCGGTAAGACCCACAAGATCGGTGAGGTCCATGAGGGCGCTGCCACCATGGACTGGATGGTTCAGGAGCAGGAGCGCGGCGTAACCATTACCTCCGCTGCTACCACGTGCTTCTGGAACAAGGACGGTAAGGACTACCGCATCCAGATCATCGACACCCCGGGCCACGTTGACTTCACCGCCGAGGTCGAGCGCTGCCTGCGCGTCCTCGATGGCGCTGTCGCCGTCTTCGACGCCGTTGCCGGCGTTCAGCCCCAGTCTGAGACCGTTTGGCGTCAGGCTTCTACCTTCAACGTTCCCCGCATCGCCTTCATCAACAAGTATGACCGCGTGGGCGCTGACTTCTTCAACGCTATCGAGACCATGAAGGATCGTCTCGACGCCAACGCCGTGGCCGCTCAGGTCCCGATGGGCGCCGAGGACAACTTCTGGGGCGTCATCGACCTGGTCACCATGACTGCATGGGACTTCAAGGCCGACGAGAAGGGCATGACCTACCCCGAGCCGATGGACGAGATCCCGGCTGAGTTTGCCGACATCGCTGCCACCAAGCGCGAGGAGCTCCTCGACGCTGCTGCCAGCTTTGACGACGAGCTCATGGAGAAGATCCTCATGGAGGAGGACTTCACCGTCGAGGAGCTCAAGGCTGCTCTGCGTAAGGGCGTTCTGGCCAACGAGCTCAACCTCGTCTTCGTGGGCTCCGCCTACAAGAACAAGGGCGTCCAGGAGCTGCTCGACGCTGTCGTCGACTACCTGCCCAGCCCGCTCGACGTTGAGGCCGTCACCGGTACCGATCCGGACACCGGCGAGGAGATCCAGCGTCATCCTTCCTTCGACGAGCCCTTCTCCGGCCTGGTCTTCAAGATCATGACCGACCCGTTCGTCGGTAAGCTCACCTACGTCCGCGTTTACTCCGGCCGCGCCGAGTCTGGCTCCTACGTGGTCAACGCTTCCAATGGTCAGCGCGAGCGCCTCGGCCGCATCCTCGAGATGAACGCCGCCGAGCGTATCGACCGTGACGACGCTGCCGCCGGCGACATCGTCGCTTGCGTCGGCTTCAAGAACTCCACCACCGGTGACACCCTGTGCGCCGAGGGCAAGGAGATCGTCCTCGAGAAGATCGAGTTCGCTAAGCCCGTTATTGACGTTGCCATCGAGCCCAAGACCAAGGCCGAGCAGGACAAGATGTCCCTGGCTCTGACCAAGCTCGCCGAGGAGGACCCGACCTTCCAGGTGTCCACCAACCACGAGACCGGCCAGACCATCATCGCCGGCATGGGCGAGCTGCACCTCGAGATCATCGTCGACCGTCTGCTCCGCGAGTTCAAGGTTGACGCTAACGTCGGTAAGCCCCAGGTTGCCTACCGCGAGACCGCTGGTCACGACGTCGAGAAGGCTGAGGGCAAGTTCGTCCGTCAGTCCGGTGGTCGCGGTCAGTACGGCCACGCCGTCATCAAGCTCGAGAAGATGGAGGAGGGCTTCGGCTACGAGTTCGTCAACGCTATCGTCGGCGGCGTCGTGCCCAAGGAGTACATCCCGTCCATCGACAAGGGCATCCAGGAAGCCCTGAACACCGGTGTTATCGCCGGCTTCCCGGTCCTCGACGTTAAGGTCACCCTGTTCGACGGTTCTTACCACGAGGTCGACTCCTCCGAGGCCGCCTTCAAGATCGCCGGTTCCATGGCTATCAAGGACGCCCTCAAGAAGTCCGACCCGCAGCTGCTCGAGCCGATCATGGCTGTCGAGGTCGAGACCCCCGAGCAGTACATGGGCGACGTTATGGGCAACCTCTCCGGTCGCCGCGGCAAGATCGAGGGCATGGAGGATCGCAAGAACAGCAAGCTCATCCGTGCCAAGGTGCCGCTGGGCGAGATGTTCGGTTACGCTACCGACCTTCGCTCCCAGACCCAGGGCCGTGCATCCTACACGATGCAGTTCGACTCTTATGAGCCCGCGCCCAAGTCCATCGTGGACGAGGTCATGAGCAAGAACGCCTAAGTTCGAGCTCCCTGTTACGTAATCCGCGAGAACATCTCTCGCACTCTTTGGAGGTTTAAGTTGGCTACCCAGAAGATCCGCATTCGCCTCAAGGGCTATGA
The DNA here is from genome assembly GCF_003470325.1 of Collinsella sp. AM24-1. NCBI lineage: Bacteria > Bacillati > Actinomycetota > Coriobacteriia > Coriobacteriales > Coriobacteriaceae > Collinsella > Collinsella sp. AM24-1. The sequence goes on from NZ_QRHM01000009.1 coordinate 46,668, forward strand.
TCACGAGGTCGTCGATCAGTCCGCGAAGCTCATCGTCGAGACCGCTCAGAAGACCGGTGCTCGCGTTTCCGGTCCTGTCCCCCTGCCCACCGAGCGCAACCTGTACACGGTTATCCGCTCGCCGCACGTGAACAAGGACTCCCGTGAGCAGTTCGAGATGCGCACCCACAAGCGCCTCATCGACATCCTCGACCCCACCTCGGGCACCGTTGATTCGCTTATGCGTCTCGACCTCCCCGCTGGCGTCGACATCGACATCAAGCTCTAAGCGATATCGCTCATAGCTTAAAGGGCCCCGCTGCCGTTACGGTAGCGGGGCCCTTTTGTTTTGCATGATGGGTTTGGATCGCCGGGTAAGGCTGCCGAGCGGCTGGCTGTGGCAACCTACTCACTCAAGGGGCGCAATGACGCTTCCTCAAAATGGAAGGATCGCAAGCCGTCTTCTGTTTCGATGCACGCACGACCAAAGCCATCGACCGTTTTAAAGATGCCTCGCGCCAGCTCGTCACCGGCAGGGGAGCGGGCGATAACGTGCTTTCCAATCCAATTGAGGTGAGCGACATATTCGCCGTGGACGGGCGCGAGCGGTCCGGTGTTTTCTTCCATGGCGTTGAGGCGTTCTGCCCAGGCATCTATAGCGTCTATAACTGCGTGATAGACCTCATCGAGGAGCATGTCGACAGCTGGAACGTTCTCGTTAAGGTCCGAGAGACCGATTGCCGGCAGGCCGCCATCGGGCACCTCTTGGGGCGCATAGTTCACATTGACACCAATGCCACAGACGGCGAAAGGTTTGCCTTCGTTATCGCGTGCGGCCTCGACCAGAATGCCGCCGAGTTTGCGTCCACGCGCGACCAGGTCGTTGGGCCATTTGAGGCCAATCTCGTTTGCAAGACCCTGTTTTTCGAGCGCCTCGAGCACCGCTAGGCCGCTGACGGCAGCAAGACCAGAGTACTTCGCAGGATTAACGCATGGACGCAGGACAATCGAAAGCAATAGGTTGCCGGCGGTTGAATCCCACTTGTGGCCGCGCCGGCCGCGTCCTGCTGTCTGAGCCCGGGCGGCAAGTCCTGTTCCGTGCGGCGCTCCCTGTTTTCCTGCTTCGAGCAGGTCATCGTTGGTCGATCCGGTTACGTCGACTATCGTTAATTTGGCATCCATAACGGCTGCTACCTCCTTAATGAATAAGTGAATAACGCAATGGTGTCGAGAGAGACACAATGTGAAGCCTTTGTCGCATTTGGACAATTTAATGTTAACACGTTAACAACGACTGAAATGCGCTATCCTCTCTTGGTCGATGTAAACGCATCAACAACTCAAAGGAGGTTAGTGATGGGTTTCACGATTCTTGGAACAGGCTCGGCGCTTCCCAAGCGCAGTGTTTCCAATGACGAGCTGTCCGAGTTCCTCGATACCTCGGATGAGTGGATTTTTACCCGCACAGGTATTAAGAGTCGCCACGTCTGCACTACCGAGTCACTTGACGACCTTGCCGTAGCGGCGAGCGAGCGGGCACTTCAGGTGTCCGGAATCGACGCGAGCCAGTTGGATCTGATCGTCTGCTCGACGACGACGGGTGACCACCTTGTTCCCGCCGAGGCGTGTGCCGTTGCTGAGCGACTGGGCGCGACGTGCCCTGCCTTCGATGTCTCGGCTGCCTGCGCCGGCTTCGTATTTGCGCTCGATGTTGCCGAGGGCTATATCGCCCGAGGACGAGCCAAGCATGTGCTTGTCGTTGCCGCCGAGCAGATGACGCGCGCGCTCGACTGGACCGACCGCGCCACCTGTGTGCTCTTTGGCGATGGGGCAGGCGCCGCGGTGATTGAGGCTGGGGGAGACAGCCCCCTTGCCGTTGAGCTTTCGACGGCGCCCGACGTCGAGACGTTGTGCGTTCCCGGTCTGGTCGGCACCTCGCCGTTTAAGGCCTCCGCAGATAGCGAGAGCGTGCTGTCCATGAATGGCCGCCGCGTGTTCAAGTTCGGCGTCAACGCGATTTGCGACACGGTCCATAAGCTTGCGAGCGATGCGGGCATTTCGGTCGAGGACATCGACCATTTTGTATTCCATCAGGCTAACGAACGAATCCTGAGTCAGGCGGTCAAGCGCCTCGGTGTGCCAGACAAGCGCGTGGTTCGAACGCTGCGCGAGACCGGCAACATTTCGAGCGCATGCATTCCGCTTGCCCTCGACCGGCTGGCAAACGCCGGTGCACTTCACACGGGCGACACCATCGCCCTCGTTGGATTTGGCGCCGGTCTGGATATAGGTGGCTATCTACTTCGTTGGAAGTAGTCGCACATAGGAAATAAAAACGCCCCTAGGGCACAAACAAAGGAGAACCACCATGGCAGATCAGAAGACCTTCGAGCGCGTTTGCGATGTTATCCGCGAGACCGCCGGTCTTGACGACGTCGAGATGAAGCCCGAGTCCACGCTCGAGGAGATTGGTCTCGACAGTCTGGGCACCGTCGAGATCCTCGTCGCCGTTGAGGACGAGTTTGGCATCCAGCTCGATACCGAGGAGAACCCCAAGACGGTCGGCGAGTTCGCCGATACGGTCGAGGCGGCATTGGAGAAGTAGAGATGCTCAAGACTCCTCTCTGCGATCTGCTCGGCATCGAAAAGCCCGTGTTCCAGGGCGGTATGGCCTGGATCGCCGACGCCTCGCTGGCGTCCGCAGTGTCCGAGGCGGGCGGCTTAGGGATTATCGCGGCCATGAACGCCGACGCCAACTGGCTGCGCGACCAGATTCATGAGCTGCGCGCCAGGACGGATAAGCCCTTTGGCGTCAACGTCATGCTCATGAGCCCGTTTGCCGACGAGGTCGCGCGGGTCGTGATTGACGAGCGGGTGCCGGTCGTCGTGACGGGTGCCGGCAATCCCACCAAGTACATGAAGGCGTGGAACGAGGCGGGCATCAAGGTCATCCCGGTCGTTGCTTCGGTGGCGCTGGCGCGTCTCGTGGCGCGTCGTGGAGCCACTGCCGTGGTTGCCGAGGGTACCGAATCAGGCGGCCATATTGGCGAGACCTCGACGATGGCACTGGTGCCGCAGGTTGTCGATGCGGTCGATATTCCCGTGGTTGCGGCTGGCGGTATCGCCGATGGCCGCGGCGTGGCGGCCGCCTTTATGCTGGGCGCCGCCGGCGTGCAGGTGGGTACGCGCTTTCTGATCGCAGATGAGTGCACCGTATCGGAGCAGTACAAGGAGATGGTCCTGAAGGCCAACGACACCTCGACGCGTGCGACCGGCCGCTCGACGGGACACCCGGTGCGTGCCCTCAAGAGCCCCTTCACCAACGCCTACGCCAAGAGCGAGGCGGCGGGCGTAAGCGTCGAGGAGCTCGGGGCCATGGGCACGGGCGCCCTTCGCAAGGCCGCCAAGGACGGCAATTACGAAGAGGGCTCGTTTTTGTGTGGACAGATTGCCGGCATGGTTAGCGAGCGCCAGAGCGCACGAGAAATCGTTGACGATCTGGTCGATGGTGCCGAGCGCGTCCTGAAGGGTGCGTGCGCATGGGTGGCGTAGCGTTTCTGTTTGCCGGGCAGGGCGCCCAGCACCCCGCGATGGGCGTCGACCTGATCGAGGCATCGCCGGCGGCCGCCGAGGTGTTCGCCATTGCCGACGAGGTGCGCCCGGGGACCAGTGAGCAGTGCCGAAGCGCCTCCAAGGAGGAACTCTCGCAGACCGAGAACACGCAGCCGTGCGTGTTCGTTCACGATCTGGCAGCGGCTGCCGCCCTGCGTGAGCGCGGCGTGGTACCTGCCGCCTGTGCGGGTTTTTCGCTTGGCGAGGTCGCCGCGCTCACCTTTGCGGGGGCGTTCGATACGCGAGCGGGCTTTGAGCTCGTGTGCGAGCGCGCGGCGCTGATGGCCGCGGCTGCCGAGCGCCATCCGGGCGGCATGCGCGCCGTCATCAAGCTCGATGCGGCGCAAGTCGAGAACCTGGCAAAACAGGCCGGCGAGGACTGCTGGCCGGTCAACTACAACAGTCCGCAGCAGACGGTTGTTGCCGGAGCGCCCGATGCGCTGCAGGAGCTCGACGTCCTAGTAAAAGAGGCTGGCGGCCGCGCTATGAAAGTCGCGGTGTCGGGCGCATTTCATAGCCCCTATATGGCCGAGGCGACTGAGGGGCTGGCGACGTATATCCAAGCCGGCCACGCGCCGTCACCGCTGCTGATTCCGGTCATGGCAAACATGACGGCGGCGCCCTATCCGGCGGACCCGCGAGCGGCATCGGATGTCTTGGCCAATCAGGTGAGTCATGCCGTTCGTTGGGTCGACACGCTGCATGCTCTGCAGAATCAGGGCATCGACACGTTTATTGAGGTCGGCCCTGGCAAAACGCTGTCGGGCCTGGCCAAGCGTACGCTGAGCGACGTTCGCGTGTATTCGTGCGAAACGGCCGAGCAGGTCGCAGCTATTGCCGACGAGCTCGCATAGTCCACAGGGCTGTAACCCGAAAGGAATGACATGGGCAACTTGAACAACGGCGCGCTCGAGCGCAACGACTCACGTCGTGTGGCACTGGTCACGGGCGGCTCGCGGGGTATCGGCCGCGCCTGCGCTGTCGGTCTGGCGGAGGACGGCTTTGATATCGCCGTCGTCTATGCCGGCAGCGTCGATGCGGCGTGCGAGACGTGCGAAGCCTGTGAGGCGGTTGGCGCCACGGCACGCGCATATCAATGCGACGTGGCCGATCCCGCTGCCGTCAACGCGTGCGTGGAAGCGGTCCTCAACGACTTTGGTTCCATTTGGGCGCTCGTCAACAACGCCGGCATCACCCGCGATGGCCTGCTCATGCGCATGGGCGATGACGCATTCGATCGCGTGCTCGATGTCAATCTCAAGGGAACATTCAATATGACGCGCGCGCTCACCAAGACCTTTATGCGCCAGCGCGGCGGTTGCGTCGTCAACATGAGCTCGGTCGTGGGCCTGATGGGCAATGCCGGGCAAGCCAACTACGCTGCTTCCAAGGCGGGCGTGATAGGGCTTACCAAGGCGGTGGCGCGCGAGCTTGCGCCTCGTGGCGTACGAGCGAACGCGGTCGCCCCCGGGTTTGTCGAGACCGATATGACGGCAAAGCTCTCGGAGAAGGTGCGTACGGCAACCGAGGAACAGATTCCCCTTAAGCGCATGGCACGTCCCGAGGAAGTGGCCGGCGTGGTGCGCTTTTTAGCGAGCGATGCGGCTGCTTACATTACGGGCGAGGTCGTGCGCGTCGACGGCGGAATGGCGATGTAGAAACCAGGGCCGAAGAACGGCTTGGATGAGGAGACCATGATGGAACAGAGAGTTGCAATCACCGGCATCGGTGCCGTATCGCCGCTCGGCAACACCGCGCTTGCCACCTGGGCGGCCATGTGCGCCGGGACCTGTGGCATCGGCCCGATCACGCACTTCGATACCGATGCGTTTACCGTCAAGGTGGCGGCCGAAGTCAAGGGCTTTGACGGCAACGAGTACTTTGGCAAGCGTGACGCCAAGCATCTCGACCCCTGCGTTCAGTTTGCGATGGCGGCTTCGGACGAGGCAATGCACGATGCGGGCTTTGATGTCGAAGGCGCCATCGATCGTGAGCGTCTGGGCGTCTACGTGGGCTCGGGCGTGGGCGGCATGACGACGCTCGTCGACAACGTCCACACGATCGCCGATCGTGGACCTCGCCGCGCATCGCCCTATATGATTGCGATGATGATCCCCAACATGGCTTCGGGCAATATCGCGATCCGCCACAAGGCAAAGGGACCGACCCTGCCAGTCGTGACTGCTTGCGCGACCTCGGCCCATGCGGTGGGCGAGGCGTTCCGCGCCATCAAGCACGGCTATGCCGACGCGATCCTCGCGGGCGGCGCCGAGGCGGCCATTATCCCCGATGCCGTTGCAGGCTTTACGTCCTGCCGCGCATTGACCACCAACCCCGATCCTGCGACGGCTTGCCGCCCGTTCGATGCAGACCGCGACGGCTTTGTGATGGGCGAGGGCGCTTGCGTGCTGGTACTCGAGAGCATGGAACATGCGCAGGCACGCGGTGCGCACATTTATGCCGAGGTCGTGGGCTACGGCAACACCGATGATGCTTATCACATCACGAGTCCCGATCCCGAGGCTGCCGGCATTGCCCGCGCGATATCGCTGGCGGTGGCCGAGGGCGACGTCAAGCCTTCCGAGGGCCTCTACATCAATGCCCACGGCACCTCGACCAAGCTTAATGATTCGTCCGAGACGGCGGGCATTAAGCGAGCGCTCGGCGAGGACGCAGCGCGCGCCGCACATGTCTCGTCGACCAAGTCGATGACCGGGCACATGATCGGTGCCACGGGGGCCATTGAGGTCATGGCCTGCGCCATGGCACTCGAGCAGGGCGTGGTGCCGCCGACCATTAACTACCACACGCCCGATCCCGCCTGCGATCTTGATTACACGCCCAATCGCGCGGTTCGCGCCGACCTTACCTGGGCGCTTTCGACCAACCTGGGCTTTGGCGGGCACAACGCCGCCATCGCGCTGCGTAGATATACGAGGAGCTAGAGCATGGATTCCAAAAGACTTGCCGAGATAGCCGATGTGATGGAGGACCGCGGCCTCACGCGCGTACGCGTTGAGGAGCCCGATGGCACCGCGGTCGAACTCGAGCGCGCGAGTGTGGCGCAGCCGGTTGCCGTGCCCATGCCTATGCCGAGCGCCATGGCCGCTCAAGTTGCAGCTCCCACAGTCGCGCCTGCCGCACCGGAACCCGCCACGCAGACACCTGCCGCCGCGCCGGAGCCCAAGGGCACCGAGGTGACTGCTCCCATGGTGGGCGTCTTCTATGCTGCCCCTGCGCCGGGCGACGAGCCATTTGTGCGCGTGGGCTCCAAGGTCAAGGCCGGCGAGACCCTCTGCATCATCGAGGCCATGAAGGTTCTCAACGAGGTGACGGCCGAGGCAGACGGTGAGGTGCTCGAGATCTGCGTGGCCGACGGCGACCTCGTGGAGTTTGGCAGCTGCCTCATGAGGATCGGATAGGTGATATCCATGAACAAAGAAGAGCTCAAGAAGCTGTTACCGCATCGCGAGCCGATGCTTTTGCTCGACGAAGCCGAGCTGGTGGGCGACGAGGCCCACGGCAAGATCACGATTACAGGCGACGAGTACTTTTTGCAGGGGCATTTTCCGGGAAACCCGGTCGTCCCCGGCGTGATTCAGTGCGAGATGCTCGCCCAGAACTGCTGCGTGCTGCTGATGGGCGATGAGGAGGCGCGCGGCGCGACGCCGTTCTACACGAGTCTGGACAAGGTGCGCTTTAAGCGTCCGGTGCGCCCGGGCGACACGGTGGATCTGGTGTGCTCCATCACGCGTGCGCGCGGGCCGTTCCGCTTTGCGACGGGTACCGCGAGCGTCAACGGTGAGGTTTGCTGCCGCGCCGATATGTCTTTTGCACTCGTGCACGAAAGTTAAGGAAGGCTTCATGTTCGACAAAGTGCTCATCGCCAACCGCGGCGAAGTCGCGGTCCGTGTTATCCGCGCGTGCCGCGATATGGGCATCAAGACCGTCGCCGTTTATTCCACGGCCGATGCGGACGCGCTACACGTGCAGCTTGCCGACGAGGCGTATTGCATCGGCGGCCCGCGTCTTGCCGAGAGCTACCTCAACGACGATGCCGTGCTCACCTGTGCCGTAAAGTCGGGAGCTAAGGCAATTCATCCCGGCTATGGCTTCTTTTCCGAGAAGGCGAGCTTCGTGCGCGACTGCGACAAGTTCGGTCTGGCGTTTGTCGGTCCTTCGGCCGAGGTGATCGACAGCATGGGCGACAAGGACGCCGCACGCCGAACGGCCGCTGCTGCGGGCGTGCCCATCGTGCCGGGCTGCGATTTGCTCAAAAGCCCCGAGGAAGCAACGGCCGAGGCCGAGCGCATCGGCTGCCCCGTGCTTATTAAGGCGCGCGCGGGCGGCGGCGGTCGCGGTATTCGCAAGGTCGAGCGCGTGGAAGATGCGGCAAAGGCGTTCATCGAGGCGCGTGCCGAGGGTGAGGCCGTTTTTGGCGACGGCGAGTGCTACATGGAGAAGCTCGTTGCGCCGGCGCATCACGTTGAGGTACAGATTATGGCCGATAAGCAGGGCCATGTGTTTTCGCTCGGCGAGCGCGAGTGCTCGGTGCAGCGCCGCAACCAAAAGCTGATCGAGGAGAGCCCCGCGCCGTGCCTCGACGGACGCGATGATATTCGCGCGCGCATGCACAAGGCCGCGCGCGACCTGGCTCGTGCCGTTGGCTATGAGGGCGCTGGCACCATCGAGTTTTTGTACTCAGATGACGGCAATTTCTACTTTATGGAAATGAACACGCGCTTGCAGGTGGAGCATCCGGTTACGGAGTTTGTGACCGATACCGACCTGGTTAAGTGGCAGCTGCGCGTGGCTGCCGGCCAGCCTCTGCCCTTTGAGCAGGAGGACGTACCGGTCCGCAACCACGCCATGGAGTGCCGCATCAATGCCGAAACGCCGGACTTTCTACCGTCATGTGGAACGGTCACCGCGTTGCGTGTGCCGGGTGGTCCGCGCGTGCGCTGGGATTCCGCCATGTTTACCGGAGCGAAAGTTCCGCCGTACTACGACTCCATGCTCGGCAAGCTCATCGTGTGTGCGCCCACGCGTGACGGCGCTATTCGTAAGATGCGCTCGGCCCTGGGCGAGCTCGTGATTGAAGGCGTGAGCGAAAACAGCGAACTGCAGCTCGACGTGCTGGCAAACGATGAGTTCTTGTCGGGCATGTACCACATCGATCTGATGGGGCATCTCTATGCTGATGAATAGAAAAGCGAAGACGGTCAACGTCCTCGAGGGGCCGATGACCGAGTCGTGCGCCGAGTTTCCCGCGCGCCACGTGTTTATCAAGTGCCCGGAGTGCCGCCGTGTGATCGATGAGGCACGCCTGCACGACAACCTCGAGGTCTGTCCTCGTTGCGGCAAACACTTTCGCGTGAGCGGTCGCGCGCGCATGCGCATGACGGTCGACGAGGGCACGTTTGAGGAATGGGATGCTAATCTGGCGTCGGAGGACTTCCTCTCGTTTCCCGGTTATGCCGACAAGCTCAAGGGCGCGGTCGAGCGTTCGGGCGAGCGCGATGCCGTTGTGTGCGGCAGGGGCAAAATCTGCGGTTGCGATACGGCGCTCTTCTTTATGGATGCCAACTTTATGATGGGCTCGATGGGTTCCGTGGTGGGCGAGAAGATCTGTCGTGTCTTTGAGCGCGCGGCCGAGTTGGGGCTGCCGGTCGTTGGCTTTACCGTATCGGGCGGCGCCCGCATGCAGGAGGGCGTGACCTCGCTCATGCAGATGGCCAAGATTTCTGCGGCGGTTAGGCGCCACAGCGAGGCGGGCGGCCTGTATATCACGGTGCTCACCGATCCCACGACCGGAGGTGTAACCGCGAGCTTTGCCATGGAGGGCGACATTATCCTGGCCGAGCCCGATGCCCTGACGGCATTTGCCGGCCCGCGCGTGATCGAGCAGAACATGCACAAGCGTCTGCCCAAGGGATTCCAGCGTTCCGAGTTTTTGCTGGAGCACGGCTTTTGCGATGCCGTTGTTCCGCGTGGTGAGATTGCGCTCACGGTAGGCGAGCTGCTGGCGCTGCACGAAGGGCACGCGCCCGGCCTGGGGGCACCGCATGAGATCGTGCATACGGGTCGTCGCGACAAAAAGCTGGGACACTTGTTTAAGCGCTCGGCCGCACCAAAAAGCGCGCTCGAAATCGTCAAACAGACTCGCTCGGCGAACCGCGCCACGGCAGGCGAGATGATCTCGTTGGGTCTCGACGGATTCGTAGAGCTGCACGGCGACCGCTACTTTGGCGACGATGCTGCCGTGGTGGGCGGCATCGGCTGGAAAGACGGGCGACCCGTGACGGTTATCGCCATCGAGCGCGGTACCACGACCAAAGAGCGCATGCGTCGCAACTTTGGCATGGCGCATCCCGAGGGCTACCGCAAGGCACGTCGCCTGATGCACCAAGCCGAGAAATTTGGTCGGCCGGTTCTGTGCCTGGTTGATACTTCGGGCGCGTTTTGCGGCATCGGTGCCGAGGAGCGCGGCCAGGGCGAGGCGATTGCCCAGAATCTCATGGAGATGAGCGGCCTTAAGACGCCGATTGTCTCGGTGGTGACAGGCGAGGGCGGCTCTGGTGGCGCGCTGGCGCTGTCCGTGGCCGACCGCATCCTGATGCTCTCGAGCTCGGCCTATTCGGTCGTGAGCCCCGAGGCCTGTGCGTCGATCCTGTGGAAGGATACCGAGCGCGCGAATGAGGCCGCTGAGGCGCTTAAGCTCACGGCCCCCGATCTGTTGGCGCTCGGCATCATCGACGGCATTGTTGACGATAGGGGCCTGTCGCATGAGGAGATCGCCGGTGTCGTCATGTCCTCGGCATTTGATGCCTTCGATACGCTTGGGCAGCTCGACGACGCGACCCTCACAAACCTCCGCTACGAAAAGTACCGCGCAATCGGTCAGTACCGCACGATGTGACAAAGGGACAGCCCGCATGTCACATTGGGAAAGGCGTTCCATGTCACAAGTTTCTAACACCTCGTTTACAACGACGGTTTCATCAAACGCCATGGCCGTGGTGGACTATCTGTCCAAAAGCATGATGTCGGCGCTGCCGTTTATTGTTTGCGCGGCGTTGTTCCGCACCGCCGCCGTCATTATGGGCGAAGGCATGCTGGACCTGTGGTCTGCCGATTCCGAAATCTATCGCCTGTTCTACAGTTGGCTCTATAACGCCGGCTACTACTTTTTGCCCATTTATCTTGGTTGGGCGGCCGCCCGCCAGCTCGGTTGCTCGGAGCAGCTGGGCATGATGCTGGGCGGCGTATTGATTGCGCCCGATCTGCTTAAGCTCGTCGATGCCGCATCGACGACGGGGGCAGCGATGACTTTCGTGTATGGTCTGCTTCCCGCGCCGGTCAACGATTACACAACGACTGTTATTCCGGTTCTCATCTCGGTACCCGTGCTATGGCGAGTGGAGTGTTTCTTCCAGCGCGTTATCCCTAAGGCCGTGGCGTTTTCGTTTGTTCCGTTTGCAACCATGCTCGTCATGGTTCCGGCCTCGCTGTGTATTACGGCGCCGGCGGGCAGCTATCTGGGCATGCTGTTGGGACAGCTTATGTTTATGCTTGGCAATTCCGGTGGCATCGTGTCGCTGCTCACGCTTATGGGACTTGCCGCGGGCTGGGAGTTTCTTAAGATCGCGGGTGTCAGCAACGTTGTCCTATCGCTCGCCTATGCGCAGTTTATGAGTGTGGGAACGGATTCGTGCATTCTGATCGCTGCGACGATGGCGACGTTCGCCGTTTGGGGCATGCCCTTTGGCGCGTCGCTCCGCGTTGTGGATAAGGACGAGAAGGCGCTCATGCTGGGCTATTCGATCTCGGGCGTGCTTGGCGGCGTAAGCGAGCCGGCGCTGTACGGCTGCGGCTTTAAATATGGCAGGTGTCTGACATGCATGGCCATTGGCGGCGCCGTCGGAGGCCTTGTTGCGGCCGTGGGCCACGTTACGGCCTATACCATCGGCATGACGAATGTCCTTATGGTCATTGGCTTTGCCACGGGCGGCATCTCGAATCTGCTGTGGTGCTGCGCTGCCGGCGGCGCAGCATTTGCGGTGTCTGCGGCGCTGAGCTGCTGTTTTGGCGTGGTGCCGACAAAGATGCAGGCGGCAGAAGACGCAGCTGATTCGCTCGAAACAGTGGCGAGCGCTGCTGAAGCAAGCGCATAAATCGATCGACAAAGGGGCAGTCCCGCATGGCACATTCCAAGGTCGTGGCCCGTGTGGGTTGCGGCCTTTTTGTATCTGGGGGGCAAAGTGGCTACACTACAATCCGTTTGAGCAATAGATATATAGGTAGTACCGTGGGGACTGATGAGGATGGTCGAGTGGATTGTTCGTCGTGCGCAGGGCGACCGTGCGCGCGTGGGAACGTTGACGGGCATAGTGTGTATTCTCGCTAATGTTGCGCTTTGCGCTGCGAAGGGTGCAATTGGCGTGCTGTCGGGATCGGTTTCGATTGTGGCGGACGCCATGAACAACCTGTCCGATGCCAGCTCGAACATCGTGAGCGTGCTTGGCTTTAAGCTGGCGGGCAAGCCGGCCGACCCCGAGCATCCTTACGGACATGGCCGCTACGAGTATCTCTCGGGTCTGGTCGTGGCGGCGCTCGTGCTGCTGATTGGCGTTGAGCTGGTGAAGTCCTCGGTTGAGCGCATCATCCACCCCGAACCTGTCGAGTTCTCGCTTGCCCTGGTGGCAGTCTTGGTGCTTTCGATGATTGTTAAGCTCTGGATGGCGGCCCTCAACCAAAAGCTCGGCGATCGCATTGAGTCCGAGACGCTGCATGCGACCGCTCAGGACTCAAAGAACGATGTCCTAGCTACGGGTGCCGTGCTGGCGTGCGCAATTGTTTCGCAGGTGACGCACATCAATCTTGACGCATGGGTCGGCCTTGCCGTTGGCGCCTATATCGGCTGGAGCGGCTTTGAGCTCATCCTGGATACGGTGAGCCCGCTTTTGGGCCAGGCACCCGATCCAAAGCTGGTCAAGCACATTCGAGACAAGATCATGAGCTACCCCGGCGTTTTGGGCGTTCACGATTTGATGGTTCACGACTACGGCCCGGGCAGGAAGTTCGCAAGCGCTCACGCCGAGATGGCAGCCGAGGCCAGCCCGCTGGAAAGTCACGACACGCTCGATAACATCGAGCAGTCGTTTAGGGTCGAAGACGGCATGATCGTCACGCTCCATTACGATCCCATCGTGACCGACGATCCAAAGGTGGCGAGCATGCGTCTGCGCATCAACGCTATGGCTCAAGAGATTGATAGCCGCCTCTCGATCCACGACCTACGCTGTGTTCCGGGCCCCACGCATACCAACGTGATCTTTGACTGCGTACGACCCTCGGATTTGACGATGAACGCCGAGGACCTAAAGCGCGCGTTGGCGAAACGTGTCGAATCCGAATATCCCAAGTCGATTGCCAAGATCACGATCGACGAAGACTATGTCGGCCATACCCACGAGTAGGGCTGTGCCAGCAAAGCAAGTTATACAGAAGGGGAGAGCATGAAGCGTCTATATCTACTCCGCCACGGTCAGACAGAATTCAACGTTAAAAAGCTCGTCCAGGGCCGCTGCGATTCTCCGTTGACCGACCTGGGTCGTCAGCAAGCCGGGATGGCAGCCGCGTGGCTCAAAGCCCACAACGTCGTTCCCGACAAAGTGGTCTCTTCGCCCTTAGGCCGAGCCATGGACACGGCAAGTCTCGTCGCAACCGAACTCCTCGGCCGGGATGCAGCAGTCGAGCCCTGCGAAGGCATCATCGAGCGCAGCTACGGCACCTTCGAAGAAGGCCCCCACGACGCCCTACCCACCGACGTCTGGGACCCCGGCGAGGACTTGGTCCCCTTTGGAGGAGAAGGAAGTCATGCCCTGCAGGAGCGCATGGTAGGCACCCTCACCAATCTCATGGGCTCTGAGGGCATCGAAACCCTTCTAGCAGTAAGCCACGGCAGCGCCAGCCGCCAATTCATCAAGGCTGCAGCCCCAGAGGGCTTCGAGCTCCCAACAAAACTCCCCAACTGCGCCATTATGATTTTCGATTTTGATGAGGCGGAGCCACAAGTAGAGGGCGAGCCAATGCAATGCAAGTTCACCCTCCAGCAAATAGTGGACCCCCAACAAAGTCATTAGCCTGAGCGAGCAGAGTTAAGCAGACATCAACGTGTCGTCTCCCGAGCACGGCGGAGGGCCGGAGAAATATATTAAGGTCATCGCGAGTTCCGCACGCAAAGGAGAGCACTTAATGTGCTCTCCGTCTTGCGCAGGACTGTAGAGCAGGGACCTTAATATATTTCTCCGGCCCTCCGACGTGCCCAGGAGCCATCCACGCACTTTACCTGCGTAAACAATGTGAGTGAAATATGAATCTCGATGGATACGCCCGCAGCCGTGTATACTAAACAGCTGTGTGTAACCAGGGGAGTATTCTGGCTGGACAAAATGCCTGCTTAATAGGGTTGTCAGGTAGTCCGGGCGCAATACAAGACTGGGGAGCACGTCGTGTAAGTAGTGGTCCTCTAGGGGCGTACGCTCGGTGGTGTACGCATTGTCCCAAGACCACGCGAGAGTTGGGATCATATCTTGATCAGCATGATTCTCGGCCGCAAGATTGGCATGACCCAGGTTTGGGACGAGGACGATAACGTCGTTCCCGTCACGGTCATCCAGGCTGGCCCCTGCGCTGTCTCGCAGGTTAAAACTCAGGCAACCGACGGCTATGACGCCGTCCAGATCGGTTTCGGCGACATCAAGGCCAAGAACGTGAACAAGCCCATGGCTGGTCACTTCGCCAAGGCTGGCGTCGAGCCTGTCCGCTTCCTTCGTGAGGTCCGCGTCGAGAACGGCGAGGAGCACAAGGTCGGCGAGGTCGTCACCGTCGCTGATTTCGCTGATGTCGAGAAGGTCGACGTCATCGGTACCTCCAAGGGTAAGGGCTTCCAGGGTCGCATCAAGCGCTGGGGTCAGCGCCGCGGTCCTATGACGCATGGTTCTCACTTCCAGCGTCACCCCGGTTCTATCGGTCAGTGCGCCTATCCTGCGCGCGTCCTCAAGGGCGTCAAGATGGCCGGTCACATGGGTAACGAGCGCGTTACCGTCAAGAACCTTTCCGTTGTCCGCATCGATGCCGAGCAGAACCTCATCTTGGTCAAGGGCGCTGTCCCGGGTGCCAAGAATGGTCTCGTCGCCATCCGTATGGCCTAAGGGCCCAGCCCATTTAGCCCAGCGTCATACCAAGGAGAACACTTAAATGGCAAAGTTTGAAGTAAAGAACAGCGAGGGCAAGAAGGTCGCCGAGGCCGAGCTCGCCGCTGAGGTGTACGGCATCGAGCCGAACATCCACGTTATGCACCACATCGTCAAGTGCCAGATGGCCTCTTGGCGTCAGGGCACCCAGTCCGCTAAGGGCCGCTCTGAGGTTTCCGGTGGCGGCAAGAAGCCTTGGCGTCAGAAGGGCACCGGCCGTGCCCGCCAGGGTTCCATCCGTGCTGCCCAGTGGCGTCACGGTGGCGTTGTCTTCGCCCCCAAGCCCCGTTCCTACGCTAAGCGTATGAACAACAAGGAGGTCAAGCTGGCTATGCGCTCCGCGCTGTCCGCCAAGCTGGCCGATGGCGAGCTCGTGCTCGTCGACGACTACGGCTTCGAGAAGCCTTCCACCAAGGCTGCCGTCGCCATGCTCAAGGCTCTCGGCCTTGAGGGCAAGCGTCTGACCATCATCGTTCGCGATGAGGACGTCAACGCCTACCTGTCGTTCCGCAACATTCCCAAGACGTTCATCATCACCGCTGACGAGGCCAACACCTACGATCTCGTCAACAACAACGCTGTGCTGATGCCCGCCGACATCGCCGCTCACTTCGGGGAGGTGCTTGCATAAATGACCGCCCACGAGATCATCATCCGTCCGATCGTGTCCGAGCGTTCCTTCTCCGGCATGGAGCTGAACAAGTACACGTTCGAGGTCGCCAAGGATGCTAACAAGTATCAGATCAAGGACGCTGTCGAGGAGATCTTCGGCGTCAAGGTCGTTCGCGTGAACACCCTGACGGTCAAGCCCAAGACCAAGCGCGTGCGCTATGTCGCCGGCAAGACCCGTTCTTGGAAGAAGGCCATCGTCACGCTGGCCGAGGGCGACACCATCGAGGTCTTTGGCAACCAGGCCTAAGACTCGCTGCTGTTGAGTGAGCTCATGCCTCCCAAATAGGGGAGGCGAGAGCTCAAGGTTTCGGGCGTATAAAATGGACACGCCCGGAACCGTGTATACGTCCGGTGTCATCGCACCCGAGGCAGAACCTCGAATCCCTGTCTGCGATGGCTAACGGATTCCTATTGAAAGGGATTGTAATGGCTGTAAAGCACCTTAAGCCGACCTCCGCTGGTAGGCGTTGGCAGACGATCTCCGATTTCTCCGAGATCACCTGCACCAAGCCCGAGAAGTCTCTTCTCGAGCCCCTGCCCAAGAAGGCCGGTCGTAACAACAACGGCCGCATCACCACCCGCCACCAGGGCGGCGGCGTGAAGCGTCGTTACCGCGTGATCGACTTCAAGCGCAACAAGGACGGCGTGCCCGCCAAGGTTGCCACGATCGAGTACGATCCGAACCGTTCCGCTCGCATCGCTCTGCTGCACTACGCTGACGGTGAGAAGCGCTACATCCTGGCCCCCAAGGGCCTCGAGGTCGGCCAGACCATCATGTCCGGTTCTGACGCCGACATCAAGCCGGGCAACGCTCTGCCCCTCGCCGACATCCCCGTCGGTACGCTCATCCACGCCGTCGAGTTCCAGCCGGGCAAGGGCGCTGCTATCGCCCGTTCCGCCGGTAACTCCTGCCAGCTGATGGGTAAGGAGGGCAAGTACGCTATCGTCCGTATGCCTTCCTCCGAGATGCGCCGCATCCTCGTTACCTGCCGCGCCACCGTCGGTGAGGTCGGCAACGCCGATCACGCCAACATCGTCATCGGCAAGGCCGGCCGTAAGCGTCACATGAACGTGCGCCCGACCGTCCGCGGTACCGTCATGAACCCTGTCGACCACCCGCACGGCGGTGGCGAGGGCAAGAACCACACCTCTGGTCGTCCCTCTGTTACCCCCTGGGGTAAGCCGACGAAGGGCCTTCGTACGCGCAAGAAGAAGAAGGTCTCGAACCAGCACATCATTCGTCGCCGTAAGAAGTAATTTCGGATACCGAGTTTTAGGAGAAAGCACTTATGAGCAGAAGTCTCAAAAAGGGCCCGTTCGTGGAGACTCGCCTTCTCTCGCGTATCACCGCGATGAACGAGGCTGGCAAGAAGGACGTCGTGAAGACCTGGTCCCGCGCGTCCACCATCTTCCCCGAGATGGTTGGTCACACCATCGCCGTCCACGACGGCCGCAAGCATGTGCCCGTGTATGTTACCGAGTCCATGGTTGGTCACAAGCTCGGCGAGTTCGCGCCGACTCGTACGTTCCGTGGCCACAAGGCCAAATAGGGGGTTAACCGTAAATGGCAACTAAGTCTATTGAAACTGAGGCCACCGAGGTTCGCGCCGTCGCTAAGTACGTGCGTGTTTCCCCCAGCAAGGCCCGCCTGGTGGTCGATCTGATCCGCCGCAAGCCTGTCGCTCAGGCCTTCGACATCCTCCACTTCTGCGACCGCGCCGTCGCCGTGGATGTCGAGAAGGTTCTCCGTTCCGCCGTTGCGAACGCCGAGAACAACAACGGTCTGCGTGCCGACAACCTGGTTGTCGCCGCTGCCTATGTTGACGAGGGTCCGACGCTTAAGCGCATCCGTCCCCGCGCCAAGGGTTCCGCTTCTCGCATTCTGAAGCGTACTTCCCACATCACCGTCGTCGTTGCTCCTCGAAAGGAGGCGTAAAGCTGTATGGGTCAGAAAGTCTACCCCACCGGCTTCCGTCTTGGCATCACCGAGAACTGGCGCTCCCGCTGGTTCGCAGAGAAGGATTACGCTAAGACCCTCGGTAACGATCTCGAGATCCGCAAGTACCTCGAGAAGCGTCTTTCCCGCGCAGCTGTCTCCCGCGTCGAGATCGAGCGCGCTGGCGACAAGGTGAAGGTCATCATCCTCACCGCTCGCCCCGGCGTTGTCATCGGTAAGAAGGGTGCCGAGATCGATACCCTCCGCATCGAGCTCGAGAAGGTCGCTGGCGTCTCCAAGGGCCAGCTCTCCGTCGACGTTGTCGAGATCAAGCGCCCCGAGCTCGACGCCAACCTCGTTGCTCAGTCTATCGCCGAGCAGCTCGAGGGCCGCGTTGCCTTCCGTCGCGCTATGCGCAAGGCTGTCCAGTCTGCCCGCAAGGCCGGCGCTAAGGGCATCCGTATCCAGTGCTCCGGTCGTCTCGGCGGTGCCGAGATGGGCCGTCGTGAGTGGTACCGCGAGGGTCGCGTGCCTCTGCACACCCTCCGTGCCAAGATCGACTACGGCACGGCTGTCGCCAGCACCACCATGGGCGCTTGCGGCGTGAAGGTCTGGATCTACCTGGGCGAGAAGCTCCCGGGCCAGCCTGTTCCCAACCCTGCACTCGAGGGCTCTTCCCGTCCTCGTCGTCGTAACTCCGAGAGGAGGGGTCAGTAGTGCTTGCCCCTAAGCGTATTCTTCACCGCAAGGTGCAGCGTGGCTCCATGAAGGGCCAGGCCAAGGGTAATACCGAGCTGCATTTCGGCGAGTTTGGTATCCAGGCTCTCGAGGCCCATTGGATCACCAACCGTCAGATCGAGGCCGCTCGTATTGCCATGACCCGCTACATGAAGCGTGGCGGTCGTGTCTACATCACGATCTTCCCCGATAAGCCCATCACCAAGAAGCCTGCCGAGACTCGCATGGGTTCTGGTAAGGGTAACCCCGAGGAGTGGGTGGCCGTCGTCAAGCCCGGCCGCATCATGTTCGAGGTCAAGGGCGTGCCCGAGGAGGTCGCTCGCGAGGCTCTGCGTCTTGCACAGCACAAGCTTCCCATCAAGACCAAGATTGTTGCTGCCAAGAACGCTGAGCAGCGCATCGAGAAGGAGATGGCTGAGGAGGCCGCTCTCGAGGCCAAGTGGGCTGCTGAGGACGCCGCCGCCGCCAAGGAGGAGAACTAATGAAGCCCGCAGAGATTCGTGAGCTCTCGGACGCTCAGCTCGTTGAGAAGCTGAAGGAAATGCGCGCCGAGCTCTTTAACCTTCGTTTCCAGATGGCCACCAGCCAGCTGGACAACACCGCTCGCGTCAACACCGTGAAGAAGGACATCGCTCGCGTCCTCACGGAGCAGCGCGCCCGCGAGATCGCAGCGGAGAAGTCCGCTGTCGCCGAGTAGGACCTAAGGAGAGAACATGACTGATTCGCGTAACTCGCGTAAGGTCCGTACGGGTGTCGTTACCTCCGTCTCCGGTGCCAAGACCATTGTTGTCACCATCACCGAGCGCAAGCGTCACCCCAAGTACGGCAAGATGATGACCAGCTCCAAGAAGCTGCACGCTCACGACGAGGAGTGCACGGCTGGCGTGGGCGACACCGTCCGCGTTATGGAGACCCGTCCTATGTCCAAGATGAAGCGTTGGCGCCTCATCGAGGTCGTCGAGCGCGCTAAATAAGCAGTCGCTCTTACGACTTGTACGTTTCCGAAGATGTGCGTATGCCTGGCTTGCATACCACGGGCCGTATAAAGGCTGCGCACCTCTCTTCGGTTCTTAGTTCGGAGGAACATCTACCATGATTCAGATGCAAACCATGCTGAACGTCGCCGACAACTCCGGCGCTCGCAAGATTCGCTGCATCAAGGTGCTTGGCGGTTCCAAGCGTCGTTATGCAGGCATCGGCGATGTGTTCATCGGTGCTGTCCAGGAGGCTACCCCTGGCGCCAACGTCAAGAAGAAGGACGTTGTCCGTTGCGTCGTCGTTCGCACCGTTAAGGAGATCCGCCGCAAGGATGGCTCCTACATTCGCTTTGATGAGAACGCCTGCGTTGTCATCAACAACGATGGTTCGCCCGTCGGCACCCGTATCTTCGGGCCCGTCGCTCGCGAGCTTCGTGACAAGAAGTACATGAAGATCGTCTCGCTCGCTCCCGAGACCCTGTAGTTAGGGGAGATATATGTATATCAAGAAGGGCGATAAGGTCCAGGTTCTCTCTGGTAAGGATCGCGGCAAGCAGGGCGTTGTCCTGCGTGCTCTCCCCGCCGAGAACAAGGTCGTTGTCGAGGGCGTTTCGGTCGTCAAGAAGGCCGTCAAGCCCAACGCTGCCAACCAGCAGGGCGGCATCGTTTCGCAGGAGGCTCCCATCGACGCCTCCAACGTCAATCTCGTCTGCCCCGAGTGCGGTAAGGTTACCCGCGTCGGTCACGAGAAGGACGGCAAGAACAAGCTGCGCGTCTGCAAGAAGTGCGGCCACAAGTTCTAAGCTGCCCGCAACATCAAGTTGCTAGCAAAGGCCCGGATGCCACGGCACCCGGGCCTTTTTCTATCCCCACTCGATGGCTTCGGTTCTGCCGTCCTGTCATTCCGGTTGCATCCAGTTTTCGGTGCCGTCTCGAATCGAGTGCCGCCAGGTGACACCCTGTCGCGTTTCGTCGGCTTCGGGGACAAAAGTCGGGACAACTCCAAAAACTATTTTCGAACTCAGGGCTTTGAGTTTTTGTTTTTGTCCCAAAGGGCGCGACGGGATGCCTTTGGAGGCTCGATAGCGCCGAAAACGCCCGTTTTGAAACTTAAATGCCTTTTCGCGTGCAAGCCGCCAGCTGCAATAGGAAGTGAATCAACGCAGGTGGCTTTCAAGCAGTTTGCAAAACTGCAGGTCGCAGGTCTTCATTGCCAGTAGGAGAAATGAGTAGTCTCAGGTGGCTTGCCCATGAGTTGACGAACGGGATTTGAGATTACGCTGACGTCCGGAAACGCTTCGAGCACGGCGTTACGTTTTTGGGGTTGGGCGTAGCCCCTGCACCCGCGAGCGCGGGCCTTAAGCCCGCCGAGAGGGTGACGCGTCGAAAACGAAGGGGAAAGAGAGAAGGGGCCGTCCCTATCATTCAGGTTGCGACCGAAGAAGACAAGGAGACCCCCTGAGCCTGAATGATGCCCCACAGACCGCGTCCGACCGAGCTCAAGCCGAGCTTTTCCTGACGTCCGCCTTCGCGAAGATGATGGCTGGATTGGCTATGGATTGGCAACACTTATTTGGACGATTCCGGGAGGGACGGCCCCGCCTCCCTGAACTCGACCGGCGACATGTAGCCCAGCGTCGAGTGGATCCTGAAGTTGTTGTACCAGTGCACGTAATCCAAGAGCTTGGCTCGGAGCTCGCGCGTCCCTCCTCGATCCTTCGGAGTGGCCGACGATTTCCCCGTTGCAGAGGTCGACGAGCAGGCAGACGTAGTTCCACGACGCCCCGACGCGCACGCAGGCCAAGTCGCTGCATATATGGGTGTACGGCGCCCTGCCGCCGAAGCCGCGCGCGACGACGTTCGACACGTCGGCCTCGTTGATCGCCCCGGGGTGCACCTTGAACCTTTTCCTGCCGTATGCGCCGGCCAGGCCGTTCTCCCTCATGATGCGGCAGACGCGGCGCCGGCTGACGGTAACGCCCGACCTCCCGGGCGACGCCTTGATCTTGCGCGATCCGCTCCGGCCCTTGCTGGCGGCGTGCGCCGCCGCGGCCGCCGTCGCCCCCGACATTAAGGTCCTCAAGGGCCGCGTCGTCTCCGGCGACCAGTTTGTCTCGCCCGCGGAACAGAAGGAGCGAATCCTCGCGATCTTCGGCGACCTGTGCTGCGAGATGGAGGGCTGCACCATCGCGCAGGCCGCCTATCTCAACGGCGTGCCCCTCGTCGTCGTGCGCGCCATCAGCGACAAGCCCTGCGCCGAGGGCCGGGTCGTCGACTACAACACCTTCGAGAAGAAGGCCGCCTGCGACTGCGCCCGCATCGCCGCGCGCATGGTTAAGCTTTAGGCCCTGCGCGCCGGGGCCCTTCTTTATGTTGGGACCCCGGCGCGCCGGGGCCCTTTCCAAAGCGAAGTGTCGAGCCGAAGTGTTGAGCGTCGGCCCTGAATGTTCAATGGCCGTTGTTTTCTGCCCCTCAAGTGGTGGACTTTTCCTCGGAGCTGTTGATTCCCCCACGCGCCCCCTTCCGTTCTCTGTTCTCCCCTTATACTCCTTGTACGAGGAGGTAAGAAGTCATGGACAAGACCACACAGGACAGCTTGGCAAAGAAACCCGTCGACATGAGGGACAGGATTCTCGAGCATCTCGAGGCCCTCACCTCTGCCGTCTCGCTCGACGACCTTGCCCGTCTGTCCACCTCCGACATCGCCGAGACACTCATCATCTCCAGGAGCCTGGCGAGCCAGTACCTCAACGACCTTGTTCGCGCCGGTCTTGTGGTTAAGGTGGCGGGCAGGCCTGTCCGTTATTTTCATCGCCGCGCGTTCCAGAAGCGTTTTCAGGTAAAGCTCTCTGCAAGCGAGTACGCCTCGCTCGCCGACCTCATCCAGGCGACGGGAATCGCCGATCACCGCGACTTCGCGCGTGCCGTGGGCTTCGACATGAGCCTCAGCTCCGTTGTCGAGCAGTGCAAGGCTGCGGTTCAGTACCCTCCGTTTGGCCTGCCCATCCTCTTGAGCGGCGGCGTGGGTGTCGGTAAGTCTTTCCTTTCTCGCCTTGTGTACGAGTACGGCAAGAACCAGGGCTTGCTGTCCCGCGACTCCTCCTATGTGCGCATCGACTGCGCCGGGGTCCCGGACGCCGCCTCGTTCAACGGGCTTCTTGACGAGTCGATCGCGAATGCGCGCGGGGGTGTGGTCTTTGTCAACGGCATCGAGGCACTCTCTCCCTCTGCGATGGAGCACTGCCTTGCGACGGCCCTCGGGCTCGATGCCTCCCAGGATGCGCCGCGCGCTCGCCTCGTTCTTTCGACGACGCTATCCGCCGATGACCTGAAGGTTTCCTCGGCCTACAGCAAAATGCCCATCTGTGCCCGCGTCCCCTCACTCAAGGAGCGGACCCCCGAGGAGCGCGAGGATCTCATCTTGAGCTTCCTGCGCAGCGAGGGGTGCCGAATCGGTTCTGATGTGAAGATCAGCCGCGGCGCATACCGTTGCCTCGTGAACGCGGACTTTTCCGATAACATCGCCGGCTTGCGCGCCTGCGTGACGAACTGCTGCGCCAAAGCGTTCCTCAATCGCGAGGGCGACTACGTCGTCGTTCGCCCGTATCTTCTTCCCAGCGGGCTCCTCTCCTCCGCGCAGATCGATCAACAGCCCGACGATGGCGTTCTGATCGACGCGTCTCTGGATGCCGCCGAGAGCACAGGGCCGGTCGAGCAGGCGCTCGATGCCCTGTGCTCCCTCGATGAGCGATTCTGCGCCGGGGAGCTCTCTGTCTCCGAGCTTGTCTCGCAAGCTGTCTCCGCTGTGCGCGGCGTTGAGGATCACTTGATCTTCGACCACGGCGTCGCCTCCTCGAGGTCGCGCGCCTTCGAGCGCGTCGTGGGCGCGGTCCTTGCCGACGCAGGCTCTTCTTATGGCATCGAGCTTTCGAGGAAGGTCGCTTTTCTACTGGCCCAGGAGGTTTGCCTGCAGTTGTGGCCGGGTATCGGCCTGGCTAAGCGAAAGTCTGCCTGTGCGGAGCAAATCTCCCATCTCCTCGGTGCCGTGACCTCCGAATTGCCGTTTGCCTCGAGTGTCTCCGATCAGGTCGCCGCAGACGTGGAAGGGGCGCTGGGAATCTCGCTCGATCACTTCACGAAGACGCTTCTGACGCTGTGCGTCGCATCGGAGTCTCGCGATGCGAAGGCCCTTCGGACGCTCTGCGTCATCCTGTCCCACGGCTACTCAACGGCGACGAGCATCGCCGACGCGGCGAACCGTATGCTCGGCATGCATGTGTACGAGGCTGTCGACATGCCCTACGACCAGCAGCTGAAGGACATCGTCGGTCCGCTCCAGCGCCTCGTCGACCGCCATTCCTACTGCACCGGGGTCGTGTTCCTCGTCGACATGGGCTCCTTGGAGGAGGCCTATAAGGCCCTCGAGAACGTTACCGACTCCACTATCGGCGTGGTGAACAACGTCTCTACCGGTCTTGCGCTCGAGATCGGGGTCGGGCTGCTCGGCGGCAAGTCCATCGCCGAGGTTCTTGGCGATGCGACCGCCGCGTGCGTGACGCACTGCAAGGTGATCGAGCGCGTCAACCGTGAGGACGCCATCGTCTTCTGCTCCGAGTCCGGGGTCGACGCCGCGGAGAGGATACGCCAGCTCGTCTCGCAGAGCCTCCCGCGCACCATAGGCGCGCGCCTGCTCACGAGGCCCTTCAAGCAGCTCGTCGCGAACGGGTCGAACGACGCCGTTTTCTCCGAGCACCGCGTCTGCGCCGTCATCGGCACGGGAGACCCCGGGGTCGCCTCCGTCCCCTTCGTCGCCCTCGAGGACATCATGTCGACGGCGTCCGCCTCTAAGGTTGATGTCGTGTTCGGCAGGTGGCTTGACGCTTCCGAGCTCTCTTCTTTCCACGAGAAGCTGCTCTCGAACATGACGCTGCAGAACGTCATCCGCTCCATCACCATCCTCGACCCGGAGCGGCTATTCCATGAGATCGAGAGCGCCGTGCACGAGCTTCAGCGCAGGACAGGCGAGAAGATCGGCAGCAACGCCATCATTGGGCTCTACGTTCACCTCTGCTGTCTCGTCGAGCGCCTTGTTACCAGAAACCCCATTGAGACCTACGTTGGCCAGGACCGCTTCGAGGAGGAACGCGCCGATTTCATCGAGTCCTTCAGGCAGAGCTTCTCGAGCATCTCGACGCGCTATCGCGTAGAGGTTCCCGTAAGCGAGATCGCATATGTCTTCGACTACATAAGCGTGAGCGCCGCCCCGGCGCGAGAAGAGCGCCTCGGCTCCTCGGACCTCCTGCTCGACGAGTGACCTTCCCCGCGCCGCCGCAAGCTGACCGCGCGTCCTCAATAATCCGATAACCCCTTGCCCGGCGCGAATCCGGATAGCGCCGAGGCAGTACCGAACGTAAAACTTCATTTGATAGGAGCAAACATGAGTGTTGTTATGGCACGAATCGACAATCGCCTGCTTCACGGCATCATCGTGACGCAGTGGGCCCCGGTGTCGGGCGCGACCCGAGTCATGGTCATCGACGACAAGGTCGCCGGCGACGAGGTCCTGAAGTCCACCATGAGGATGGCGCGCCCCGCGGGCATGGCCGTTTCGATCATCTCCGAGCAGACCGCGCTCAAGAACTTCGCCGCGGGCAAGTACGACCGCGAGAAGGTCTTCGTCATCGCCAAGGAGCCCGAGACGATGCTTCGCCTGGTCGAGTCGGGCGTCGAGCTCCCGTCGCTGGTCGTCGGCGGCTCGCTCGTCAAGGAGGACGGCATCCAGCTCACCCAGCGCGCCTACGCCTCCGCCGAGAACGTCCAGAGCTACAAGGCGCTCATCGCCCGTGGCGTCAAGGTGACGGCCCAGTTCGTGCCCGCCGACAAGCCCGTCTCCGTCGCAGACCTCATCTAAGGGGGAAATATGGTCAACTTCACTATCCTGCAGGTCGTCCTTTTGACCCTGCTGGCCTTCATCAAGCACGTGGACTACTACGGCATCCCGATGATCTTCGTCAATTACGCCGTTTTCTGGGGCCTCATCACCGGAGTCGTCATGGGCGACTGGAAGACCGGCCTTGTCATCGGCGGCACCATTCAGCTCATGCAGCTCGGCGTCGCGGGCTTCGGCGGCTCCTCCATTCCCGACTACGGCACGATGGCCATCATCGCCACCGCCTACGGCGTGACCCTGGGCTCCGACACGGGCCTCGCCATCGGCCTGCCGGTCGGCATGCTCGGCATCCAGCTCGACGTCGTCGCCAAGATCCTCAACGGCTTTGTCGTCGAGAAGTCCCAGAAGTTCTGCAACGAGGGTAAGTTCAATCAGATGAACGCCATCCTGTGGGTCTGCCCCGCGCTCTTCGGCCTGTGCGCCGCCCTGCCCGTCTTTGTCTCCGTGACGCTCGGCCAGCCCGCCGTCAACTGGCTCCTCGAGGTCATGCCCCAGTGGTTCCTCTCCGGCCTCACCCTCGCCGGCAAGATGCTCCCGGCCGTCGGTATCGCCATGCTGCTCCGCTACATGCCAACCGCCAAGTACTTCCAGTACCTGCTCGCCGGCTTCTTCCTCTCGGCCTTCCTGAACGTGCCCATCATCGGCGCCGCCATCGTCGGCGTTGCCCTCGCGATTGCGTTCTACCAGCGTGCCGAGAGGGACACCGAGCTCGCCGCCCACGCTTCCGCAGACGCCTTCATCGGAGAGGATGAGTAACCATGGAAAACGAGAACATCACCGCCGTCGCCGAGGGCAAGCCCTCCGGCTACAAGGTCACCAAGAAGGACCTGCGCAACGCGAACTGGCGCTGGCTCATGAGCGTGTGCACCTTCAACTACCAGACCCAGCAGGGCGCCTCAGTCGCCTACGCCCTCTCGCCGGTCCTGAGGAAGATCTACACGAACGACGAGGACTATAAGCAAGCGCTCAACAACAACTTCCGCTACTACAACACCCAGCCTTGGCTCGCCGCCATCATCCTTGGCGCCTGCGTGGCCATGGAGGAGCGCGACGGCCTAGCGGCGGCGGACGCCGTCCAAGACCTGAAGATCGGCACCATGGGACCGCTCGCCGGCGTCGGCGACTCCCTGCTCATGACCATGATCCCGACCATCATGGGCTCCATCGCCGCCTACATGGCCATCGAGGGCAACCCCGTGGGAGCCGGCATCTGGTTCGCGCTCATCCTGGCCATCTTCTGGGTCCGCATGCACGCCCTCGAGTTCGGCTACAAGCAGGGCGTGAAGCTCGTCACCGACTTCAGCGAGAAGCTTCCCAACCTCACTGCCGCCGCCTCCGTGCTCGGCCTCACCGTGGTCGGCTGCCTCATCGCCTCGGTCATCGGCGTCACCTGCCCGATTAGCTTCAGCTTCGGCGACGTCGCGATGGAGATTCAGCCGCTGCTCGACAAGATCCTGCCTGCCATGATCCCCGCCGCCATCACGGGAAGCGCGTATTACCTTCTTACCAAGAAGAACGCGAGCATGACGGCCCTCATCCTCGTGGTGATCGTCCTCGCGATGGTCGCCTCCGCCGCCGGCATCCTCGCCTAGCTTCGACCCAAGAGATTGGTGAATCAATGAGAAAGATAGTTGTGGCGAGCCATTCCCTTCTCGCCCAGGGCTTCAAGGACACCCTCGAGTTCCTTACGGGTAAGGGCGACGCCGTCAACGCCGTGTGCGCCTACGTGAACGACAACGGCGAGGGGCTCGACGCGGCGGTCGAGGCGGCTCTTTCGGGCACTGACGAGGTCGTCGTCCTCACCGACGCGTACGGCGGCAGCGTGAACCAGCGCTTTTCCCGCTTCGCCTCCGACCGGATCCACGTGATCGCGGGTGTCAACCTCCCGCTCGCCATGACGGTCGCGCTCGCGCGCCCCGACGAGAAACTCGACTTCGACGCCCTCGTCAACGAGGCGCGCCAGCAGATCATCTACGTGAACGGTGCCAGTTCCGCCGAGTGCGACGACGACGAATAGAGGAGGTCGACGATGAGAGAGTTCCTTAAGGACGTGTGGATGCACGGCGGTGAGGAAAGCCGCGCCATCACCCCCGAGAACATCACGGGCGAGAAGGGCCGCGCCGCCATGTCGGCCAGCCACCTCGGCGTCGGCCGCAAGGGCTCGTGCTGCGTGCCCCTTGAGTCCGGCGAGACCATCACGCTCGCGGACATCGAGGGCCCCGGCATCATCCGCCACATCTGGATGACCGTCCCCGACAAGACCGCCGCCGGCAGCTTCGTCATGCGTGACCTCGTGCTGCGCTTCTACTGGGACGACGAGGAGACCCCCTCGGTCGAGTGCCCTGTCGGCGACTTCTTCTGCAACGGCTTCGGTGAGCGCGCCATCGTCAACTCGATGCCCATCTGCGTGAACCCGACGGGCGGCATGAACTGCTACTTCGAGATGCCCTTCAGGAAGCACGCCAAGGTCACGCTTACGAGCGAGCACCCCGGGTTCATTAAGTACATCTTCTACACGTTCAACTACGCGCTCACCGACGTGCCGGACGACGCCATGTACTTCCACGCCCGCTTTAACCGCGAGCGCAGCACCCGCAGGGGCGTCGACTACACCGTGCTCGACGGCGTGCGCGGCAAGGGCTACTACGTCGGCACCTACATGGCCCTGTGCGCCCTGGAGCGCTATTGGTGGGGCGAGGGCGAGATGAAGTTCTTCCTCGACGGCGACGAGGAGTTCCCCACGGTCACCTCGACGGGAGCCGAGGACTACTTCGGCGGTGCCTGGGCCTTCCTCGACAGGCCGCCCCACGCGCTGCCCGAGGCGCAGTGCTTCAACACGCTGTTCGCCGGCTACCCGTACCGCTCGACGCGCGACGCCACGCGCGACCGCTTCAGCGCGGGCAAGCCGAACCCGAATCCGATGCTCGCGACTAACGACGACGCGCTGCCCAGGCACGGCCTCTACAGGTGGCACCTTCCCGACCCGATCTCGTTCAAGGAGGACCTGCGCGTGACGTTCCAGGACCTCGGCAACGACGACATCAAGCTCTACGAGCGCGAGGACGACATCTCCACCGTCGCCTACTGGTACCAAAGCGAGCCGCACGCCGTGCTCGCCCCGTTTGCCGCAAGGCAGGACCGCGTGCCCAGGTAGGGTCGCCTCGAAACAAGCCAACGTTATGGGCGCCCGCGGTTGACCATGACTGCGGGCGTCCCTTTGTAAGGAGGATCACATGAGCGAAAAGCAAATGAGGCTCGGCGCCCTCGAAGCCGGCGGGACCAAGATGGTCTGTGCCGTGGTGTCCGGCGACGGCGAGGTCCTCGACCGTATGGAGACCCCGACGCTTACGCCCGCCAAGACCGTCCCGCAGATGATCGAGTGGTTCACCGCCCGCGATGTGGACGCGTTGGGCATCGGCGCCTTCGGCCCGACCTGCGTCGACCCCAACGACGAGCGCTACGGCTCCATCCTCCAGACGCCCAAGCTCGCGTGGCGAGGCCATGGTCTTCGCGCCGCGTTCGCCGACGCCCTCGGGATTCCGGTGGCCTACGACACGGACGTGAACGTTGCCTGCCTCGGCGAAGTGGTCTTCGGCTGCTGCAAGGGGCTCGAGGACGCCGTCTACGTGACCATCGGCACCGGCGTGGGCGCGGGCGTCATGTGCGCGGGCAGACTCCTTCACGGCATGCTGCACCCTGAGGCCGGTCACATGCTGGTAAGGACCCGTCCCACCGAGGAGGGACGCTGCGTCTGCCCGAGCCACGCGAGCTGTCTCGAGGGGCTCGCCTCCGGCCCCGCCATCGCCGCGCGCTGGGGAAAGCCCGCGGCCGAGCTCGCGGACAACGATGAGGTGTGGGCGCTCGAGGGGGATTATCTGGGGCAGATGTGCGCGAACCTCGTGCTCATGTACTCGCCTCGCCGCATCGTCCTCGGCGGCGGCGTGATGCACCAGGAGCAGCTCTACGGCATCGTCCGCAAGAAGACCCTCGAATATCTGGGTGGCTACATCCAGACCGCCGAGCTTAAGGACATGGAGAGCTACATCTGCGCCCCGGGCTGCGGCGGCGACCAAGGAATCCTCGGCGCGGCCGAGCTGGCAAGAAGGGCGCTCGCGTAACTTGCGCTCTCTCCGCCATACAACGCGTTAAGAAAAGACGAGCGCTTCTTGCCAATTGAGCGGCAAGAAGTGCTCGTCTTTTGCATTTGTTTTTGGGGCAGGACGCCCCGCCTCCACTAGAGTCCCTGGACCGCCACACCCACGAGGTTTGGACCGGTGTGGACAAGAAGCGCGGGGCTGATGTCGGAGCGGACGACATCCACCGCGTTGGCCACGCGCTCGCACAGGGCCTGCTCCATGCGGTCGTAGAGGTCGGCGTGGGCCGAGGTGCGGCTCGCGGCAAAGCGCACCTCGGGGTGCTTCTCGACGATGGCGGCGATGAGCTTGGCCTCGGTGCGATGCGGTACTTGCACAGCCATTTCGTGTGCGCGAAGCTGTTGGCTTTCTGGGCCACAGCAATCACCTTCCCCCTAGTATGATGACCTGAACAATCCTCATGCTAGGGGGAAGGTTTTTGTCGCGTAGCGGAAATTGGCCTCCACCCGCTGAGCGGGTGGCTTTCTATGCCGCGCGTGCCGCGCGGCACGGACTAAAGTCCATGAATAAAAACGAGGAAGGCCACGTCCGGCCTCCCTCGCAAAGGGTCTCTGATTACTCCCACTCATTGGGGACAGACTTAAATGAGTGCTCTTGAAATGCCGGCGCCTGGGGACGTTCTTTTTCTGTCTGCAGTTTGGAACGTTCCTTTTCTGTCGGCAGTTTGGGACGGTCCTTAGAGCTGCAGCGCGCCATGAGCGACGAGGCGAAGCGGATCATCCTGTCTTTTGAGTTCTAAGCATAAGCCCCTGTCTCTGAGCAATGACCGGTTCGCATTTGTGCGCATTTACGTGCGTGGGATTGCGTGAATATGCGTATAGATGCGCCGTTTACGGGATAAAAATGACCGTTTAGCGGTGAGATACGCAAAAACGCGCACAGAAGCGCGTGTTTGTGCGAATATAGAGCTGTCAGAAAGCAAGGCGTTCTATGACACAGGAGGCACATAATGGCAGATTCCAAGCAGGCTCCGCTCGACGCCGCGGCAGCCGCCAAAGCAGCGTTCGCTTCGGTCCAGGACAAGCCGTTCCCCGACGATATTTTTACGGCTCCCGAGCTCCATTGGGCCGTCATCGGTTGCGGCGTTATCGCCAACCAGATGGCTCAGTCCCTTGCTCTTGCCGGTCGCAAGCTTGCGGGCGTCGCCAACCGTACGCCGTCCAAGGCTCAGGCTTTTGCCGAGCAGTATGGCATCGAGAAGGTCTACGACACGGTTGAGGACCTCTATGCCGATCCGAGCATCGACGCGATCTATATCACCACCCCGCATAACACTCATATCACCTATCTGCGCGCTGCCCTGGCAGCCGGCAAGCACGTGCTCTGCGAGAAGGCCATTACCCTCAATTCCGCTGAACTCGATGAGGCCCGTGCCATTGCCGCCGAGCACAACGTGGTCCTTATGGACGCTACCACGGTGCTCCACATGCCCTTGTATCAAGAGCTGCGTCGCCGCATGGATGCCGGCGAGTTCGGCCGCATGAACCTCGCTCAGCTCAACTTTGGTAGCTACAAGGAGTACGGCGACCTGACCAACCGTTTCTACAATCGCAACCTTGCCGGCGGTGCCATGCTCGATATTGGTGTGTATGCCCTGTCCGTCATGCGCCTGTTTATGGCGAGCCAGCCCGCCGAGGTCGTGTCTCTAGGCAACACCTGCGAGACTGGAGTCGATGTTGCGGGCGGCATCGTCTGCCGCAATGCCGAGCAGCAGCTGGGCGTCGTGAGCCTTACGCTTCACTCCAAGCAGCCCAAGCGCTCGGTCATCAGCTTTGACAAGTGCTACATCGAGGTCAACGAATATCCGCGTGCCGATCACGCGACCATCGTGTGGACTGCGGACGGCCACCGCGAGGAGGTCCACGCAGGCACCGAGGCTTACGCCCTGTGTTATGAGATGGCCGATCTTGAGAAGGCCGTTGCCGGCGACGACTCCAAGCGCGAGCTTCTGGATTATGCTTCTGATGTTATGGAGCTTATGACCAAGTTTCGCGCCGATTGGGGAGTCGTGTACCCCGAGGAGGAGTAAGCGATGCTTGCGGAAGATAGGCTCAACGCAATCGTGTCGATGGTGCAGCAGACGGGCTCGGTTACCGTACCGGAGCTTGCTGAGGCCCTGGGCGTGACGGCGTCTACCATTCGGCGCGACCTGCAGACGCTCAATCGCGCACACCGTATCGCCAAGGTGCACGGTGGGGCGACGAGCCTTGAGCGCGCGCACGTGACGCGCGACCTAACGCTTAATGAGCGCAGCGATCTCCATAACGACGACAAGGAACGTATCTGCGCCCGTGCGGCGGCGCTGGTGGAGCCCGAGAGCTTTGTGTACATCGACTCGGGCTCCACGACGCTCAGGCTCATCGAGCATCTTCCACACCTTGAAGGTGTCACCTATGTGACTGATTCCGTGCTCCATGCTCAGCATCTCGCTTTGCGCGGCATGCGTACCGTGGTGCTGGGCGGCGAGCTCAAACCCGAGACCGAGGCGCTCGTTGGCCC
This sequence comes from Collinsella sp. AM24-1, assembly GCF_003470325.1. Taxonomy (NCBI): domain Bacteria; kingdom Bacillati; phylum Actinomycetota; class Coriobacteriia; order Coriobacteriales; family Coriobacteriaceae; genus Collinsella; species Collinsella sp. AM24-1. Next base: position 78,443 of record NZ_QRHM01000009.1, read on the forward strand.
CGATGCCTTGGCAACCTTAGACCGTTACAACTTCAACTGCGGCTTTTGGGGCTCTAACGGCATTGCCGCCGAGCAGGGCTTCACGGCGCCCGATATCGAGGAGGCGCAAGTAAAGCGTATCTCGATGCGCCATACGGCCAAGCGCTTCGTAATCTCGGACGCCAGTAAATTTGGCATGGTGGCGCCCGTCAAGTTCGCGGACTTCCGCGATGCAACGATTATTACCGCAGGCGAGGTCCCCGCCAAGTACCGGGCAATGGACAACGTCGTCACGGTCTAACGGCAGGGACGGGCTAAGGCCAAAACCACCGCGAAGGTGCCCGTCCCCATTGTGGTGGTTAGTAATGAAAACTGAGTAGTTTTCTCAATAGAAAAGCGGCAACGTCCATTACGGGCGTTGCCGCTTTCGTTGTCTACCGGTTTAGTCTAAATCTGTAACAACTGGACCGCTTAAAGTGGGCTAGGTGTTACTGATTGAAATACTTCCGAATTGCGCCGTTCCTTTGTCTCAATCTGTAACATTTGGGATCGATTTTGCCGAGTTATTGTTACAGATTGAGATTTTCCCTTGAGGGGGATTCGAATGTCTCGATCTGTAACAGATAGACCGGAAAATGGGCTCTAACTGTTACAGATCGAGACGTTTTGGGACCGCGGCTGAGTCATCGTGGCGGCATGACGTTTGACCAGATAAAACCTGTCAAAATAAACCTGTCCCTTTTTGGCAGGATTTAGGGCTCCCAGGGGCAGGGGGCTTCGATGTGGATGTGCTCGCCAGTTACGGGATGCGTGAAGGATACGCTGTGGGCGTGGAGCATCAGGCCGCAGGGACGCGGCGTTCCGTACAGGTCGTCGCCAATCAAGGGATGATGCTCGCTTGCCAGGTGCACGCGGATCTGGTGCTTGCGGCCGGTGAGCAGCTCGACATCAATATACGAGCGCGTAGGCAGGCCACGGCGGCTCTTAAGGCGCTTGAGTACCTTGACGCGCGTCTGAGACGGCTTGCCGCTGGCGCCAACGCGCATCTTGCGGCTATCGTGGCGGTCGCGGGCGATAGGCTTGTCGATGAGCTTCTCGTTCCAGTCGATTTTGCCCTCGGCGAGCGCTAGGTAGTGCTTTTCGAACGCGTGGTCGATAATCATCTGGTCAAAGGCGGGCTGCGTCTGCTTGTCGAGTGAGAACAGCACCACGCCGGTGGTGTCGCGGTCCAAGCGGTTGAGCGGCTGCATGTCGGTCGCGGCAAAGCCGCCGCCCATCGCCAGCAGCAGGTCGCTGGCGTAGTCGGTGAGCGTGCGCTCGCCGGTGCCGTCGCCGTGGACGATCATGCCGGCGGGCTTGTCGATGGCCATGAGCCAGGCGTCGCAGTAGAGGACTTGAGGTTCTTCGTTCACGTGTAAGCCTTTCGGTTAGCTGATTCCCACAAACATGCAGCCCGAGGTGGCACCGCGCAGGCGGGCGGCGGGCTTGCGGCCGGCTTGCGCTGCCTCGACGGCGCGGCGGACGCGAGCGGTGGCGCGGCCCACCTCATCCGTCTCGAGCAGTGTGCCGTCCACCATAAGACGACGGACGCCGGCGTCGAGCAGCTGTGGTACCTGCGGCGTGAGGTCGATGGGGTAGGCGTCGTACAAGCGTGAGCGGCCGTGGATGTCGGTACGCACCGGCATGACCTTTCCGTCGATATTCTTGAGCGAGAGCTTACGGGCACGCAGGCGGCAGCTGGCACAATCGTGGATGCAACCGTTGGCAACCTGCAGAATGCAATGCTCGCTTGTCATGACGCGCGGGCGGCCAAAGACGGTGATGCCTAGAGCCGCGGGCGCGGCGGCGCCGAGCGAGACAATCTCGTCGAGCGTGATCTCGGGCGAGAGCCAAAACGCACCGGCTCCGCGCTCGGCAAGCGCCTCCATGCAGGGCGTGTTGTGCACCGGCAGGCAAGAGCGAATCTCGGCCGTGGCGCCAACCTGGGCGGCCAGGGCAAGCTCAGAGATGTTGCCAATAGCGACCGTGGCGCCGGCAACAACCCATGGGTCAACGCGGACGTGGTCAACGGCGCGGCAGACCTCGTCGAGTGCGGGCACAATACCCTGCTCAAATGCATCGGCAGGGGAGAGTCCGACAGCCTCGAGCGCGTCGGTGGTCATGTAGATGCGCGTTGCACCCTCCGCGCGAGCGGCCTCGGCGGCCTCGAGCGAGGTGACGGTGGCGCAGATCTGCGGCTCATCGCGGTAGTGCTCGGGCGCGGGGCGGGAATCATTGGTGACAATCGCCGGTAGCTCGAGCGTGCGGGCGCGCTCCTCGTACGGTGCCAGAATGGCCTCTTCCAGCGCCTTACAAGCGGCGGCGCGCACCTTGTGCACGGCGGAAAAGCCCATGCCGCAACTCTCGTCGAGGGCCACGTCAAAGCTCGCGGCCTCAAAGGGAGAGGAGCCCATGCGCCCGACGTGCTCAACCAGATCGGATGCCTCGACGGCGCGGGTCTTGGCGGCCTCGACGGTGAAGCCCGTGGCGGTGGCGGTGAGCGCGGGGTCGTCACAGCAGGTGAGCGTGACAGTAAACGGCTTGCCCAGGCGCGCCACGACGGATACATCAACAGCTCGGCGGCGCAGCACATCGCGCTTGAGCGCGGCGCTGGCAGCGTCGATGGCACGCTGGCTGCGAATCACGCGGACGCGGCAGCCCTCGGGCATGCTACGGGGCACGCGACACTCGATAACATCGCCGGCAGCGGCATCATCGGCGGCAATGGTGGTCAGGAACTGGTCAAACTCGTTATCGTGGCGAAGCTCCAGCAGGTCGCCCTTGCCCACGGGCTCAAACAGCTCAATGCGGGCGATGGCGGCGCGGCGACGGCGGTCGTCGGGCTTGAGGCCGCGCACATCGCGGCTGGCCGGGCGGCTGCCCAGCACCGTGCCCACGATCTGTCCGCGGTTGTTGGAACGCTCATAGCTCATCATCTCGTCGCCCGAGGTGCCGTCCTGATAGGCGTGCGTAAAGTCGCGGTTAAAGCAGCGCTTGAGCTGGCGCTGACGGGCGGCTTCCTCGTCCTTAGAGGTCGAAACATCGGCCAGCATATCGTCAATCTGATGACGATACACATCGACGATGGAGTACACGTAATCGGGCGCCTTCATGCGGCCCTCGAGCTTGAGCGACGCGGCGCCGGCGTCATACAGGCGGCGAACAAGTTGTGAGGTGTTGGTGTCACGCGGGCACAGCGCGCGCTCGCGACCGGCAGGGGAGAGCGAGCGACCGTTCTCGTCGATCAGCTCGTAAGGCAGGCGACAGGGTTGAGCGCACATGCCGCGGTTGGCCGAGCGGCCCGCCATGGCAAAGCTCGAAAGCAGGCACAGGCCCGAGTAGCAAAAGCAGATGGCGCCATGGCTAAAGACCTCAAGGTCCACATCGGGCGCGACATCGTGGATGGTGGCGATCTCGTCAATGGAGAGCTCGCGCGAGAGGGTCACGCGGTCGGCACCCTGCTCGCGGCACCAGATGGTTCCGCGGTCGTCATGGATGTTCGCCTGGGTCGAGATGTGTGTCTCGATGCCGGGCATCGCGCGCTTGACCTCAAAGAACAGGCCCCAGTCTTGGATGATAAAGGCGTCGGCGCCCAGCGTGGAGCAGCGATGGATGAGTTGCAGTGCATCGCTCATTTCGGATTCCTTGATGACGATGTTGACCGTGACGTAGACGCGCGAGCCGGCCAGGTGTGCAGCGCGGCAGGCTTGCTCAAAGGCCTCGTCGGTAAAGTTCGTTGCCTTGCGGCGTGCGTTGAAGCTGCCCATGCCGCAGTAGATGGCGTCTGTCCCGGCGGCGAGTGCGGCGGCAAAGGGCTCGGGCCCTCCGGCGGGCGCCAAAAGCTCGGGTCTGCGGTTGGTGGTTCGACTGGCGGTTGCGGTCATATCCTGCCTTTCAAAATGCTCAGATAATCAAAAGTATAGTGGTGCCGTCGCGGCAGGCGATGCCCGTGCTCTAAGCGGGATAAAGTCTTCAGCAGCTTGGACTGGCTGCTTCACATGAGAACCGTTCAGCGGTCTGGGGAAACCGTTGGGCGATAAAATATTCTCGCAACGTGATAATAATCTTGCATCGCGCGGAAACCTTGAGTACTATCCCAATCAAGCGCGGTGTTCAGACCGAACTGTGCCTCCCGGTGTGAACGCCGCGCTCCCGTTCCCTTTTACTTGTAAGGAGAAAAACATGAGCAAGACCGTCGTGTCTTCCGATAACGCACCCGCAGCCATCGGCCCGTATTCCCCTGGTATCCAGACCGGCAACATGGTGTTCCTGTCCGGCCAGCTGGGCATCGATCCCGCAACTGGCAAGATGCCCGAGGGCGTCGAGGCCCAGGCCAAGCAGTCCCTTGCTAACGTCGAGGCCCTGCTGACCGCTGCCGGCGCCACCTTTGCCGATGTCGTCAAGACCACAGTCTACCTGGCTGACATTGCCGACTTCGCTGCCGTAAACGAGATCTACGCCTCCAAGTTCGAGGCCCCGTTCCCCGCGCGCAGCGCTTTCCAGGTTGCCGCCCTTCCGGCTGGCGGTCTGGTCGAAATCGAGGTCGTCGCCGCTCTCTAAGGCGTTGACCACAACTAAACATGACATGCAAAAAGACCCTGCAGCGCGTTGAACTGCGTCCCAAATCTTGGACGCCCTAAATAGCGACTAGGCCGCGAGGGCCTGATCCCGGAACTCCTCCGGGGTCAGGCCCTTCAATCTTACCTGCCTCCGGCTCGTGTTCCAGTGGACTATGTATTCCTCCAGGTCGCGTTTGAAATCCTCGAACGTCTCCCACTCGCGGCCCCGGTAGAACTCGTCCTTGACGTGGCCGAAGAGCTGCTCGGTGGCGGCGTTGTCGATGCAGTTCGCCTTCCTGGACATGCTCTGGACGATGCCGGCGGCCTCGAGCCTGGATGTGTACGAGGCGTGCTGGTACTGCCAGCCCCGGTCCGAGTGCATGGTCGGGGCGGCGCCCTCGGGGATCTTGGACAGCAGCTCGTCGAGCATCCTGACCTGCTGGGCCATGTCGGGCGTGGTCGATATGTCGCTCGCCACGATCTCCTTGGTGCAGAAGTCCAGCGTCGGGGCCCAGTAGGCCTTGCCGCCCGCCACCTTGAACTCGGTGACGTCCGTCCCCAGCTTCCGCCACGGGGCCCCGGCGTCGAAATCCCTCGCGATCACGTTCTCGAACGTCCTGCCGACGACGCCCCTGTACGAGTTGTACCCGTGGTAGGCCGTCTCGCGTCTGATACCGCAGCGAATCCCCATCTCGCGCATCATCTTGAGCACGGTCTTGTCGGCTATCACGGCCCCCTCTTCCGCCCTGAGGCACATCGCTATCTGCCGGTGCCCGCAGCCGTTGGCGGTGCGCGAGAAGATCTCGGCGGCCGCCTCCCAGAGCTCGGGGCGCGTGGGCCTCGGCGGGTGCGCGAGGGCGTAGTAGTAGGTCGACCGCTTGAGCTCGGCGCATGCGAGCAGGTGCCCGAGCGCGTGCCCCTCGGCGCGCAGGGCCGCGACCGCTTCGGCCTTCGCCCTGGTCAGAGCCCGTCCCTCTCGACCAGGGCGCGTAATTTTTTTAGGTAGGCCACCTCGGCCTCGAGCCTACGGCACCGCTCCTCGAGCTCCTCCTCGCGGGTCCGCGGCCTCGCCTTGGAACCCTTCGGCCGGCCCTTGGGCCTCGGGCGCAGGGCCTCCGCGCCGCCCCGGCGGTATAGCGCGCACCACTTCTTGAGCGGCGACATCGACATTATGCCGAACGCCGCCATCGCCTCGGTCTTCGTCATGCCGCCGTCGACGACGGCGGAGGCGGCGGCGACCTTCTGCTCGTATGTGTACCTGCCCTGCTTTCCGTCCATGCGCAGCAGCACCTCGCTCCCGAATGCGCGGTATATCTCCTGCCATCTTCTCACGGCTTCCACGGGAAGCGAAAGGGCAATCGCGGCAGATTTATACCCGTGCCCGAGCTCGAAGAGCCCTATGGCCGCCTTCCTGGCCTCGATATCATGCTTCACTCTCAAATCAACGCGCATAAAGAAAGCCTCCCATTTCTCATGTCCAAGAAATGGGAAGCAGTTCACGTGCGAGCTGCAGGGTCTTTTGTCAAGTGACGAATCGCTTGTGGAGCCGCGCTCCATTTTGCTCGTTAGCCCTCCTTGCGGACTTTTTGCAGGTAGCGGTAGACGCTGGGCTCCGAGATGCCCAGCGCGGTGGCGGCGCAGGCCACGGCGCCCTTGAGCATAAACACGCCGTTGCCGTTGAGGTGGCGAATGACGTCCACGCGGTCGCTCTGGCCAAGCGACGCTACATCCAGCCCGCGCGCGCTCAGCAACTCGGCAATGCTGCGGTCGATGAGCTCCTGTGTGGACTCCGAAAGGCTTTCGACCTCGATAGGGGCGGGCTCCGTGCGCGTCGGCGCCGCGTCGAAGCACGCCATGAGCTGCTGCGCCATGGCGTTGATGGAGCGCACGGTCGAGAGGTCGGTGTTGACGCAAAGCATACCGACGATCTCGTCATTCTCGCGGATAAAGTACGTCGCTGACTCCAGCGTCTTGCCACCGGCGCCGCGCCCCTCGTAGCCCGTAATAAACGGCAGGTCGCGATACTTGGCGTCGTGCATGATCTTGAGTGCCAGGTCGGTGGCGGGACCGCCGACCTTGCGGCCACTCACGATGCCGTTGCGAATATCGACGATGGCGTGGTCGGGATCCGAGAAATCGTGCAGCACGATTTCGCTGTTTTTGCCGAGTATCTGCTCCAGGAAATCGACCATCGGCAAAAAGCGACGTACGGTCTCGTTCACGGGCAACTCCTTTGGGTGAAATCGGAAGTTTCATAACAATTTTTTCTCATGGTAACACGCTGCTCTTCATCTCGTATATCCGCAGGTACATTGCGTAATACAGACGAACGGTAGGAATTTGGCGGTAAACGGTTGACCAAAAGAAAAGTTAGATGTTATTTTGACCAGACACTTTCCTGACCTGCGGAAATGCATTATTTCAGCTGAAGAATAGTCTGATAACAAAAAATTATTATTGAGAATGAGAATCATCTTTAATACGATATGCAACGAAGGCACAACCTCAACCCCGCACTGCGTCACAATAGAGCGTTAGATGCGAAAACAACTATTTCGAGGATTGGTGGTCAAATGACCCAGGAGACGGTTAAGAACGGCACTGAAGCCCTGTTCACTCGTGAAGGCATGCCTCCCGTTAAGGAAATGATCCCGTGTGCCCTTCAGCACGTACTGGCATCGTTTGCCGGCATCATCACCCCGGCTGTCATCATGGCCGGCGTCTACGGCTTTAATAGCCAGCAGAGCACCGACATCATCCAGGTCGCGCTCATTCTTTCGGCGATCGACACGGCCCTTCAGGCCTTTGCCCCCTTCCGTCGCATCGGCGGCGGCCTGCCCATCGTCATGGGCGTTTCGTTCGCGTTCCTCCCGGCCCTGCAGGCCATGGGCACCTCGGGCTTTAGCTTTGGCGCGCTGTTGGGCGGCGAGATTGTCGGCGGTGCCGTCGCGGTCCTCTTTGGTCTGGCCTACAGCAAGATTAAGTGGCTGTTCCCACCCGTCGTGACCGGTACGGTCATCTTCTCCATCGGCGTTTCGCTGTATCCCACGGCCGTCAAGTATATGGCCGGCGGTATGGGTACGCCACTGTGGGGCACCCCGCAGGCCTGGTGCGTCGCTCTTATCACCTTCGCCGTGGTCTTTGCGCTCGCCAACTTTGGCAAGGGCACGCTCAAGCTGGGATCCGTGTTCTTTGGCATGATCGTTGGCATGATCGTCTCCATCCCCTTTGGCATGATCGACTTCTCAAGCGTCGCCACCGCTCAGGTCTTCGCCCTTCCCAAGCTCATGCCCTATGCGCTCGAGTTTGATCCCGAGGTCTGCATTACCCTCGCCGTCGTGTTCCCCATGGTTGCCATCCAGGTTATCGGCGACGTCTCCGCCGCCTGCCTGGGCTCCATCGACCGTATGCCCACCGAGCGCGAGCTCTCCGGCGCTATCGTGTCCCAGGGCCTCACCTCTATGGTCGGCGGCCTGCTGGGCGGTCTTCCCACCAGCGCCCTTGGCCAGAACGTGGGCATCATCTGCTCCAACAAGGTCGTCAACAAGTGGGTCTTTGTGATCATCGCGGCCGTCTTTGCCATCGCCGGTCTGTTCCCGCAGCTCTCTGCCGTCCTTTCCGCTATCCCGCAGCCCGTCATCGGCGGCGCGACCGTCGGCGTCTTTGGCACCATTACCATGAACGGCGTGCGCATGTTCACCCGCGAGGGCCTCACGCAGCGCACTACCACCATCGTCGGTACCTCCGTCGTCTTTGGCCTGGGTATCTGGATGGCCAGCGGTTGCCTTGCCGGCGAGGGTATGCCCGCCTGGGTGTCCACCGTCATCGGCTCCAATGCCGTAACCCCCACCGCCATCATGGCCATCGTCCTTAACCTGATTCTTCCGCAGACGCCGGTCGTGGCTCAGCACATCGATGCTGCCAAGGACGCTGCCGTGGATCTGGTCTTGCCCGAGAGCAAGAAGTAACCAATTCGGTGCTATTCGTCGGCGGACGCATCGCCTCGTCCGCCGACGTCATGCGGCGTCAAGCCGCACTTCAAAGGGTTTGTCCCTTTGGTGAAGCGTTGACGGGAGAGGGCCCGTTTCCGGTGTAGGCCGGCGCTTCGCACTCCGCCATGTCAGAGGTGTCAAACCCCGCCTCTGATGTTGAAGGGAGCATTCATGCTTCTGGTCGCTAACGGTTCCGTTTTTACCCGCAACGCTCAGACCCCGTTCATTCCCAACGGTGCGGTCGCCATTGACGGAGATACGATCGTCGAAGTGGGCCCCGAGTGCGAGCTCAAGGCCAAGTACCCGGATGCCGAGTACGTCGACGCCCAGGGCAACCTCATCATGCCCGGACTCATTAACTGCCACACCCACATCTACTCGGGTCTGGCTCGCGGCCTTGCCATTAAGGGCTGCAACCCCACCAACTTCCTGGAGAATCTTGAGCAGCAGTGGTGGAAGATCGACGACAACCTGACGCTCGACGGCACCAAGGCCAGCGCCTATGCCACGATTCTGGACTCCATCCGCGATGGCGTCACCACGATCTTCGATCACCACGCGAGCTTCTGCGAGATTCCGGGCAGCCTCTTTGCCATTAAGGATGCCGCGCAGGAGCTGGGCATGCGTTCGTGCCTGTGCTACGAGGTCTCCGACCGCCGCGGTCAGGAAAAATGCGACCAGGCCATTGCCGAGAACGCCGAATTTGCCCAGTGGGCCGCCAAGGAGCGTCGCGATAACGACAACCACATGATCGCCGCCATGTTTGGCGGTCACGCCACCTTTACGCTTTCGGACGAGACCATGGACAAGATGGCCGAGGCCAACAACGGCCTGACCGGCTTCCACATCCATGTGTGTGAGGGCATGAATGACGTGTGGGACTCCCGCCTCAACCGCGGCGGCATCAGCCCCGTCGAGCGCTTGCTGCAGCATAACCTTCTGGGTCCCGACACCATGCTCGGCCACTGCATCCACGTGACGCCTGCCGAGATGGATATCGTCAAGGAGTCTGGCACCTGGCTCGTCAACAACCCCGAATCCAATATGGGCAACGCCGTGGGCTGCGCCCCCGTGCTCGAGTTCTTCCGCCGCGGCATCCCCGTGTGCATGGGCACCGACGCCTACACCCACGATATGCTCGAGAGCCTCAAGGTCTTCCTGATCATTCAGCGCCACAACGCCGCCATGCCCAACGTGGGCTGGTGCGAGGCCATGACGATGCTCTTTGAGAACAACGCCAAGATGGCGAGCAAGTACTTCGATCGCAAGCTCGGCGTGCTCGAGGCCGGCGCTGCCGCCGACGTCATCGTTATGGACTACAAGCCCTTTACGCCGCTGAGCGAGGAGAACATCGACGGCCACATGCTCTTTGGCATGATGGGTAAAAACTGCCGTACCACCATCATCAATGGCCGCGTCCTGTACAAGGATCGCGAGTTTGTCGGTATCGATGAGGACAAGATCAACGCGTGGACCATGGCTGAGTCCAAAAAGCTCTGGAGCACGCTCAACGATCGCGCCTACTAGTTACAAGTAGATTCACGCGCGCCGGATGTTTCGCCGCATCCGACGCGCGTATAGGCGACCTCCGCGGGGTCGCTGGCGCTGTGCTAGCGCTACACCGTATTTGCGCCCGCCGCGCGGTCTCGCCGGGCGTTACAGAGAGGAACTCACTATGAGCGACATCATGAGGCCGATCCCGTTTTCGCAGCTGATGAACTGGATCATCGAGGAGCATAAGACCCAGGACGCCATCTTTGGCGTGCGCAAGATGGTCACGACCAACCAGGAGGGCGCGCTTCCCATTTTTGACGAGCGCATCGAGACCCCGTTTGGCCCGGCTGCCGGCCCCAACACGCAGCTTGCCCAGAACATCGTGGCATCCTACGTGGCCGGTTCTCGTTTCTTTGAGCTCAAGACCGTCCAGGTTATGGACGGCGAGGAGCTCTCCAAGTGTGTGAACAAGCCCTGCATCGTGGCTCAGGACGAGTGCTACAACTGCGAATGGTCGACCGAGCTCGAGGTTCCGCAGGCCTTTGCCGAGTACGTGAAGGCATGGTTTGCCTGCCACCTGATCGCTCGCGAGTACGGTCTGGGCAGCCCGGACGGCTTTGTCTTCAACATGTCCGTGGGTTATGACCTCGAGGGTATTAAGAGCCCCAAGGTCGACGCCTACATCGAGGGTATGAAGGACGCCAGCGGCTCTGACGTCTGGAATGAGTGCCGCGCATGGGCGCTCGCCAACCTGGACAAGTTTGAGCATGTCGACGCCGCGTTTGTCGAGTCCATCCCGGCGCGCGTCTCCAACTCTATCACCGAGTCTACCCTGCACGGTTGCCCGCCAGCGGAGATCGAGCGCATCGCGACCTATCTGATCACCGAGAAGGGCCTCAACACCTACATCAAGTGCAACCCCACGCTGCTGGGCTATGAGTTTGCCCGCCAGCGCCTGAACGAGCTGGGCTTTGACTACATCGTCTTCGATGACACGCACTTCCGCGAGGACCTGCAGTGGGCTGACGCCGTGCCCATGTTCGAGCGCCTGATTGCCCTGTGCGCCGAGCGCGGCCTGGAGTTTGGCGTCAAGCTCACCAACACCTTCCCCGTCGACGTGACGAGGAACGAGCTGCCCTCCACCGAGATGTACATGTCGGGCCGTTCGCTGTTCTCGCTGACCATCGAGGCCGCCCGTCGCATTACCGAGCAGTTCGATGGCAAGCTGCGCATCAGCTACTCCGGCGGCGCCACGGTCTACAACATCCGTGCCCTGTATGACGCCGGCATTTGGCCCGTCACCCTGGCGACTGACGTGCTCAAGCCCGGTGGCTACGAGCGCTTTAGCCAGATGGCCGGCGAGTTTGCCGACCTGGACGGCAAGCCGTTCGCGGGTGTCTCGCTCGAGGCCGTGACCGCGATCCAGGCCGACTCGCTCACCAACCCGCTCTACAAGAAGCCGCTGCGCCCGCTGCCCGACCGCAAGGTCGCCGGCAAGAGCCCGCTTTCCGACTGCTTTACCACGCCGTGCCGCACGAGCTGCCCCATCCAGCAGGATATTCCCGCCTACCTGGCGGCTGTTGACGAGGGCCGCTACGAGGACGCGCTTAACATCATCATCGAGCGCAACGCCCTGCCGTTCATTACCGGTACCATCTGCCCGCATCCCTGCGGCCGTGCCTGCGAGCGTGCCTTCTACGAGCCCGAGGGCGCCCAGATTCGCGCCAGCAAGCTCAAGGCCGCCCGCGAGGCCATGACCACCGTGCTGCCCAAGCTGCGCGCCCAGGCCATCGCCAACGACGCCGAGCGCAACGTTGCCGTTATCGGCGGCGGCCCGGCCGGCCTGGCGACGGCGTTCTTCCTGACGCGCGCCGGCGTGCCCGTCACCATCTTCGAGGCCCGCGACTCGCTCGGCGGCGTGGTCCGTCACGTAATCCCCGAGTTCCGTATCGCCAGCGACGATATCTCCCACGATGCCGAGCTCTGCCTGGCCTTTGGCGCCAAGGTTCAGCTCAACGCCCGCGTGGAGTCCATTGACGAGCTCAAGGCCCAGGGCTTTACCGACGTGGTCGTGGCCACCGGTGCCTGGATGCCCGGCTCTGCGGGCCTGGGCGAGGGCGCCGAGCTCGATGTGTTGGAGTTCCTCGAGGCCGCCAAGAAGGGCGAGAAGCTCGAGCTGGGCGAGGACGTCGTGGTCATTGGCGCCGGCAACACCGCCATGGACGCTGCCCGCGTGGCCAAACGCCTGGCAGGTGTGAAGAACGTGCGCCTGGTGTATCGCCGCACCAAGAAGCAGATGCCCGCCGACGAGGAAGAGCTCGATCTTGCTCTTGCCGACGGCGTTGAGTTCTGCGAGCTGCTGGCGCCCAAGGCGCTCAACGGTGCCGTGCTGACCTGCGATGTTATGGAGCTTGGCGAGCCGGATGCAAGCGGCCGTCGCAGCCCCGTCGCCACGGGCGAGACCGTCGAGCTTTCCGCCACCACGGTGATCTGCGCCGTGGGCGAGGGCATCGATGCCAGCCTGTACGATGCCGCGGGCGTCGAGCACGACCGTCGCGGTCGCCTTGCCGCCACCTCCACCGGCGTCGAGGGCGTCTGGGCTGCGGGCGACTGCCGCCGCGGTCCTGCCACCGTGGTCGAGGCTATTGCCGACGCCGCCGAGGTCGCCCGTGCCATCGCCGGCGTGGACTTTAACAAGTACGCCGACTGCAACGAGCAGGCCGGCCGCGAGGACACCTGCTACGAGCGCAAGGGGTCGCTGTGCCGCGACAAGCGCAACTGCACCAAGACCCGCTGCCTGGGCTGCGGTTCGGTGTGCGAGGTTTGCTGCGACGTGTGCCCCAACCGCGCCAACGTTGCCATTAAGGTGCCGGGCCTGGCCAAGCATCAGGTGGTACATGTCGATGGCATGTGCAACGAGTGCGGCAACTGCGCCGTGTTCTGCCCCTACCAGGAGGGTCGTCCCTACAAGGACAAGCTCACCCTGTTCTGGAGCGAGCAGGACATGGAGAACTCCGAGAACGAGGGCTTCCTGGCCGTGGACGAGGATCACTTTAAGGTCCGTGTTGCCGGCACGGTCCGTACCGTCTCGGTCGATGCCGTCAACACCGGTCTGCCCGAGGCCGTTCGCCTGACCATCAAGGCCGTGCGCGACAGCTATCCGTACCTTCTTAAGAAATAGGCGAGTCTCTTATGGCCAAATCCATTCAACATAACGTGGCCTACGTTGCCTGCGGAAGCGGTTGCGCCTCCGCAGGCGGCGATGCCCGCTGCAGCGAAGGCTGCATTGGCTGTGGCGCCTGCGTCACGGCCTGCCCCCACGGCGCCATTGCGCTGGTCGATGGCATCGCCCGCGTGGATCGCTCAAAGTGCACGGGCTGTGGCCTGTGCGGCATGGCGTGCCCGCAGCGCGTGATTGCCTTCGTTCCCGGCTACCAGAACATCCTGGTGCGCTGCAACAACACCGATAAGGGCGCCATTGCCCGCAAGATCTGCGACACGAGCTGCATCGGTTGCGGCATGTGCGCCAAAAAGTGCCCTGCAGGCGCTATCCGCATCGAGGACAACTGCGCCCATATCGACGGCGCGGACTGCCTGTCGTGCGGCATGTGCGCCGTCGTCTGCCCGCATGGCGCCATTCACGACCGCACCGGCATCGCCGCCGGCGTGTAGAAGGGAATCACCATGGCACAGGAATTCACTTTTACCGTTAACGGTGTCGAGCACACGACGACTCAGAACAAGCCGCTGCTGCGCTACCTGCGCGACGACCTGCACATCCATTCCGCCAAGGACGGCTGCTCCGAGGGCGCCTGCGGCACCTGCACCATTCACGTGGACGGTGCGGCCGTCAAGGCGTGCGTGCTGACCACCGCCCTTGCCGCCGGTCGCAACATCGTGACTGTCGAGGGCCTGCCCGAGGACGTGCGCGAGGCCTTTGTGTACGCCTTTGGCGCCGTGGGCGCCGTGCAGTGCGGTTTTTGCATCCCCGGCATGGTCATGGCGGGCGCGGCGCTCATCGCCGAGGACCCCGAGCCCACCGAGGAGCAGATCAAGTACGCCATCCGCGGCAACGTCTGCCGCTGCACCGGCTACAAAAAGATTATCGAGGGCATTTCGCTGGCCGCTGCGGTGCTCCGCGGCGAAAAGCAGATCGACGAGGACTTGGAGCGCGGCGACGACTACGGCGTGGGCAAGCGCGCCTTCCGTATCGACGTGCGCAAGAAGGTGCTCGGCGAGGGCAAGTATCCCGATGACATCGACGAGCTCGATCAGCCGGGTCTGGCCTACGCCAGCGCCGTGCGCTCCAAATATCCGCGCGCCCGCGTGCTCTCCATCGACACCTCCAAGGCCGAGGCCCTGCCCGGCGTGGTGGGCATCCTGCGCGCCGAAGACGTGCCGGTCAACCAGGTCGGCCACCTTATCCAGGACTGGGACGTCATGATCGCCCAGGGCGATATCACCCGCTGCGTGGGCGATGCCATCGTGCTGGTGGTTGCCGAGGATGAGGCGACGCTCGAGAAGGCCAAGAAGCTCGTAAAGATCGATTACGAGCCGCTGGAGCCCGTGCGTAACATTGTCGAGGCCAGGGCTGCCGACGCCCCGCGCCTGCACGACAGCTTCTTTGCCTTTGGCAACACGGTGGAGCTCAAGGACAACGTGTGCCAGAGCCGTCACGTGACGCGCGGCGACGCCGCCAAGGCGCTGGCAGAGAGCGCGTTTACCGTGACGCAGCGCTTTACCACGCCCTTTACCGAGCATGCCTTCTTGGAGCCCGAGTGCGCCGTCGCCTTCCCGTACAAGAACGGCGTCAAGGTGCAGTCGACCGACCAGGGCGCCTACGACACGCGCAAAGAGTGTGCCCACATGTTTGGCTGGGATAGCGAGCCCGAGCGCGTGGTCGTCGAGACCATGCTCGTGGGCGGCGGCTTTGGCGGCAAGGAGGACGTGTCCATCCAGCACCTGGCCGCGCTCGCCGCATATAAGTTCCAGCGTCCTGTGAAGTGCAAACTCACGCGCGCTGAGTCGCTTGCGTTCCATCCCAAGCGTCATGCCATGGACGGCACCTTTACGCTGGGCTGCGACGCCGAGGGCAACTTTACCGGCCTGGACTGCGAGATCAACTTTGACACCGGCGCCTACGCGTCGCTGTGCGGCCCGGTGCTCGAGCGCGCCTGTACGCATGCCGTCGGCCCCTACAAGTACCAGAACACCGACATTCGCGGCTTTGGCTACTACACCAACAACCCGCCCGCCGGCGCGTACCGCGGCTTTGGCGTTTGCCAGTCCGAGTTTGCGCTCGAGAGCCTGATCGACTTGCTGGCCGAGAAGGTCGGCCTGGATCCGTGGGAGATCCGCTACCGTAACGCCATCGAGCCGGGCGAGGTTTTGCCCAACGGCCAGATTGCCGATTGCTCCACGGCGCTTAAGGAGACGCTGCTCGAGGTCAAGGATGCCTACTACGCGCATCCCGGACACGCCGGTATTGCCTGTGCCATGAAGAACGCCGGCGTGGGCGTGGGCCTGCCCGATGCCGGCCGCTGCAAGATTCGCGTCGAGAACGGCGTGGCTGTGGTCTATGCCGCCACGTCCGACATCGGCCAGGGCTGCAACACCGTCTTTTTGCAGGATGTTGCCGAGGCATGCGGTCTGCCGCTGAGCTGCATCGCTAACGGTGAGTGCTCCACCGAGAACGCTCCCGACTCCGGCACCACGTCTGGCTCGCGCCAGACGGTCGTGACCGGCGAGGCCGTGCGCGGTGCCGCCTTCCTGCTGCGCGATGCCATGGTTGGCATCGAGGCCGGCAAGCCTGCGCCCGATGCTCCCGTGAGTGCGCATGGCGACGGCGTCAAGATCGAGTACGACGACGGTCGCGCCTATCAGCTGCGCACGCAGGAACTCGTCGCCGGCCAGGGCATGCATCCTCAGGATCCCACGGCCGCCATCAAGGCGCTCGAGGGATGCGAGTTTGGCTACGTGTACCTGGAGCCGACCGACAAGCTGGGCGCCGACGTTCCCAACCCCAAGAGCCACATCTGCTACGGCTTTGCCACGCATGTGGTCATTTTGGATGATGACGGCCGCGTGAGCGAGGTCTATGCCGCGCACGATTCCGGCAAGGTTGTCAATCCCATCTCCATCCAGGGTCAGATCGAAGGCGGCGTGCTCATGGGTATGGGCTATGCGCTTACCGAGGATTGGCCGCTCAAGGACTGCGTACCCCAGGCAAGGTACGGCACGCTCGGGCTGTTCCGTGCGCCCGAGATTCCGGATATCCACGCCATCTACGTGGAGAAGGACGAGCTGCTGCCCGTGGCATATGGTGGCAAGGGCATCGGCGAGATTGCAACGATCCCCACGGCGCCCGCCGTGCAGAATGCCTACCGCGCGTTTGACGGCAAGCTGCGTCCGGATCTGCCCATGGTGGATACGCCGTACAGCCGCGCCCGTCACCGCGGGTAGGGTGGAGCGCGAACGGCCATTGCTGACGGGCTGTTCGCGCTCAACATCAACTGTATATGCTGCGCCTTTGGCCCCAGTTCCATCGCGAGCCGGGGCCTTTTGTTTGGAGCGGAAACTGCGACCCGGAATTGGCGCTCAGAATGGGATGCAGTTTCTGGATCGGCTCTCAGGCGGAAACTGCGACCCGGAATCGATGCTCAGAATGGGATGCGCTTTCCGAATCGCCTTCAGGCGGAAATTGCATCCCATTCCGAGTCTTCATTCTGGGACACGCTTTCCGCAAGGAGCTTCGTCGGGAAAGCGCATCCCATTCCGAGCGCCTATTCCGGGATGCGCTTTCCGGCTGTCGTTCACTTGGAAACTGCGGCCCAGTTTGAGCGTCTATTCCGGGATGTAATTTCCGCTGGGCGTTCAACCGGAAAGCGTGTCCCGTTCTAGGCCTTGATTCCGGGAAACGGTTTCCGCTGGGCATGCCATCTGGAAAGCGCATCCCATTTTGAGCACTCAATCTGGGACATGGTTTCCGCGGGTGCTGCCAACCGGAAAGTGTGTCCCGGTTTGGTAGGCAGGCGAGCATAAGCTCAGTAGCCCCTACAGCTCAATATCGTTGAGCCATGTCGGTAGCGCGGTCTGCCGGATGCCTGCCGTCTGCAGCTTTTTGGCGAGCGTTCCTGCCGAGCGGACCTCGTTCATGGTAAAGCGCAGCAGAGGGTGACCGTAGAGCGATAGGTGCGCCTCGCGCTGTCGTTCGGCGACGAGCGCCTCGGCGGTGGTGCGTCCGGCCAGCATGGTCTGGTCGGTATATTTGATGAGCCCGTCGAGCTCGCCCAGCGTGAGTTCCCGCGCCTGGCGCTCCCAGGCAAAGTCCGTTCGTATGGGCTTGGCCGAATCGAAGGGGTCCGTCAGCTCGTATTGAAGCCAATCGGGCGCAAAGCCCGTCTCGATCATGACGGCTCGGGCGACCGATTCCCCGCCGCTCTCGGCGCGGGCGTCGGCATATCGAAGCGTTGTGAGAGCAGTACGAATTGCACGACCATTGCGGGCAGTCGCTCGTTGCTCAACGGCCTCCATCAGCTGTTCCCGTGCAAGGCCGAGCTTTAAAATCGCCGAATCGGCAATGGGCATGCCGTCGGCAAAACCAGTTTGCAGCAGGCAATCTGTGACCGTTTGGATTGGCGGCGTTACCGATATGCCGGCTCTGCGTATTGCTCCGGCCGGCTCAATCTGGTGCCGCTGAATATGTGCGCCCGGACGAGCCGACGGCTTTGTCGAGCTGCAAACATGCACGACGTTCAGGTGTCGCCACGAGACCTCGAGCCCCAGCAGACAGGCGGCCGAAAACGAGCAGAACGTCCAATCGGGATGGATGATCGCAAGGGCGCGGATAATCTCGCAATGGCGTTGCGCTCGGTTGAGTTCATCCCAGCGCGTTTTTCGCGCAAACAACCCCGGCATGGGCGAGACAACCGTGCCGCCGGTGCGCCGAAGGAGTGCTTTTCGGATCGCCGTGCTCGGGGGAATCAGACAGCGCCCCTCTTGTTCGGCTTGAGTGAGCAGTTGGTCGATGAGTTGGTCATTGCAATGGGTCATGAGCTACCGCCTCCTTTTGGGTGGCAAAAACGTATCAGCCGGAACTTGCCGCTCAACTGACCAAAAGCTGACCAAAATCTAACCATGCAGGTAGATGGCCTGTTTTCGGCGACATTTTTACATCCGAATCGGTGGGCGGTAATCGGCGACCGTGAACGGTAGCGAGTTATGAAGACTGGGTAAGTTTCAGGACGTGTACTTTTTAGAAAAATGGTTGTTTATCTGCTATTTTGTAGCTCTGGATTGCGCGTTTGAGGACGTGTGATGTGAGCGGTTGATCGGATTTCAACCGGAAACTGCGTCCCGGATTCGACGCTCAGAACGGGATGCCGTTTCCGGCTGAGTCTTCGAGTGAAAAGCGCGCCTCAGAATTCGGGGGTTGATTTTCAATCTCAACGCAACAGCCTGAACGGGCCC